>JAAYRW010000053.1 GCA_012518555.1 Tissierellia bacterium | reverse complement strand
TATGACTACATTAGCAAGGTTAAGTATGTAATATTGTTAATATGCTATGAGCTATATTGTTGTAATTTCAACCTTTCCCAACCAATCGATAGTATACATATATTCCGCAAACACACACAATTCAACCTCCAACATACCCAAACTGAGGAAAAAATTTCTGTATTAATAAAGGAATTTTCTAATAATTTACCTGAGGATTTCTATCCATCTTACCTTTATGAAGATTTGCTTACTGCAAAAGAAAAAAATTCCTTAGGGCAAGTATATACTCCCTTAGATATTGTAAATAGAATGATAAAGCAGGTATTTAAAATTAAAAATGTTAATGAAAATACTAAAATATTAGACCCTGCCTGCGGAGGTGGATATTTTTTAGTGGAATTATATAAATACATTAGAAATAACCATCCTGCAATCAATAAACGACATATAGTGGAAACTATGCTCTATGGTATAGATATTGACGACTTTTCAATTTTTTTAAGTAAGATGGCATTAATTTTCCAAAGCGGCTTAAATGACATTAAATTAAATATTCAAAATAGGGATTTTCTCTTAGCTCAAAAAACAAGTGAAAAGTTTGACATAATTATAGCCAATCCTCCCTATCTAGGTCATAAAAATACGACTAAGGAATATAAAAAAGTTCTTTATGAAAAATACGACGCTGTGTTCTATGATAAGGCTGATATTTCCTATTGCTTTTTTAAGCAAGGGAAGGAGCTCTTAAAGGCGGAAGGGGTTATTTCATTTATTACATCCCGCTATTTTATGGAAGCTCTTTACGGGGATAGGTTAAGAAGTTTTCTAAAAGAGAATTTCAAAATCATTTCTTTAGTTGATTACAACGGAAACCGGCTTTTTAAACGAGCTATGATAAGCCCTGCCATAATAACTTTATGTAATTCCGGGAACAAAAGCTCTTTTTTATACGTCAAAAAAAACAGTAGTAGTAAGGAAGTATATAAGTATGACCAGAACAAACTTAAGGATAAGGGGTGGGTTATATTAAAGGATGTAGAAGAAAAACTTTTTGACCGTATTGACAATATTTCAAATACTTACATCAAGGATATATCTACCATAAAACAAGGGATTATAACAGGGTTGGACAAAGCTTTCATAGTTACTGAAGAAGATATCGAAAAATATAAAATTGAGAGTTTTCTTCTCAGAAAATGGATTAAAAACAGCAACATATCAAGAAGTTCTATTAAATATAATAATTTGTACCTGCTATACTCTGATATTATAGAGAATGAGGAAGATTTCCCCAATGCAATAAATTATTTAGCCCTATATAAAGAAAGGCTTAAAAACAGAAGAGAATGTCTAAATGGTATTCGCCAATGGTATAAACTTCAATGGGGCAGAAACAAATCTGACTTTGAAAATCCTAAAATAATTTTTCCCTACAAATCAAAAAGTAATAATTTCTACTATGATCCTCATGGATATTTTTGCAGTGCAGATATTTATTTAATGAATAACTTTCCAAGTAATATATCAATTGATTATTTAACTTCATATTTAAATTCAGAAATATTCGAATTCTACTTAAAGTGTCAAGCTAAGAAGGTAGGACCTAATTTATATGAATATTACCCCAATAAATTAAATGATTTAAAGATTTATATACCTCAGGAAAACATACAACAGAAATTTTCTCAGTTAGGAAAATTTAGCATTGAAATATTGTTAAAAAAGATGTTTAATGTAAGTGATGAGGAGGTAAATATTATTAAGAAATATATATAGAAAAGGTGATGACGCATTGAAGAAATTTAACAAGCTATTATTATTTATTACTATTTTTATTGTGTTGTCCATTCAACCGGCTAGGGCAAGGACTGTCTACTATGATACTTTCAATCACTGGGCGGAACAAGATATTAATTTCGCTTCTAATAATCTTAAGGTTTTTAGAGGTTATGGTGATTTTACATTCAGACCGGAAAATAACATCACCAGAGCAGAATTTATTACTAGCTTGGCAAGAACTGCCTATAGACAAAAGCAAATGAAGGAAGTTTACACCGGTGATATGTCCTACAATGATATGACTTTAGAACATTGGTCTTATACTTTTATTCTTTCTATGAATGAGCATTTAAAAGCCAACAAATTTACACTGAAAGACATATTCCCCGGGAACAATTTTAATCCGGACAAAGCAATCACCAGAGAAGAAGTAGCTGCCTTAGTTGGAGCTTTCTGCAAAAGTTCAATTTACGATAATCCTTTGACATTGAAAGATGTGCCTACAAGTAATAAGTACTACGATGAAATTTCCAGACTTCATAATGCAGGAATAATCGTTGGATATGAAGACAATACATTTAGGGGTGCTACTAATATTACCAGAGCTGAAGCAGCAGCTATGATTAGAAGAATTTATACAGATTTTAAAACCAGTGACGAAAGCCAATATCTTACAAAACTCTTGTTCATGCCTATTAAAGGGGAAAATATTTATTCTTATTTCGGCAATTATAATTTTAATACTGAAAATGGCAATGATAGAAAGTTTATTAAGGCAAAAGATACTTTAGAATATGTTTCTTTTGGAGGATACATATTTCCCGAAGATGCTCATCTCTATGATTTAAATGCCGTTAATACTTTGGAAGAGTTGCGGTCAGCCGGATACTACAATGTGGCAGGAACTAATTATTACTTAATTGTCTTTGGAAGTCATTCAGATGAAGAAAAATCAAATCTTGCCAATGAAATTTTAAGGGATATCCTAAGAAGAAATGACTTAAGAGATGCTGAAATGATGCAAATTTTTACCTTGGTAAGTCAATATACAGTAGATGAAGATCTTTATATGGACGCCCTTGGAAAATGGAACAGTAGGACTGGAAGTGATAATGCCAAGGCAAATATTTTGTTTTTTAGATATGCCTACTACATTAAAAACAACAAGAAAGAAATGTTGAGAACACTGATTTTTGATGATTTGAAAAAAGAAAATAATATTCTGGCTCTATTAGATATAAATTTTGGAATAACAGCTAATGAAAGAGGAATTGATTTCAGAAATTATAGTTTTGGAAACTACAGTTTTTCATTATACAAGGATACGACTCTGTACAGGTTTTTAATTAATAATACTCTACCCTTTAGCAAAGCGAAGATTGTGCAATTGTCAAATTTACTCATGGTTGAGAAAATGAATAAACCTACTGTAAATATGTCAAATTTTGAAAGTATATTTAGTCAGTATTCTGTTAATAGGCTGTACGTATTGAACTTCTTAGGGGAAAAGGAACGTGCCTTCGTAGAGGCTATGAATGATTACGATATAATCAAAAACTTTGAAATATACAAAAACAACCCTAAGCTCTATGATGAAACTTACACAGGGATTTTAAAGAAACTGAAAAATTAATTAAGGCTCATACTCCGGTGACCTAGGGTCCCGGGGTTTTTACTTTTAATTTTAGCACTTGAAAATTTTAAAATATTGTTATATTATTATGCCAGAATACAAAGTAGGAGAAGGTAGTATGAAAATACAAAATCCCCACGATAAGTTTTTTAAAGAAACCTTTGGAAGATTAGATGTGGCAAGAGATTTTTTAAATAATTATTTACCACAGGAAATTAGGGATATAGTAGACCTTAATACTTTAGAACCTCAAAAAGACAGCTTTGTAGATGATGAACTTCGAGAAGGTTTTTCGGACATTCTTCTCAAATCCAACATAAATAATAAAGAAGGATATATTTATTTTCTATTTGAGCACAAAAGTTATGCTAGTAAGAATGTAGTATTTCAATTACTTAAATATATTATAAATATTTGGGACGCAAAACTCAATAAAGAAAAAGTAAAAGAACTTCCTCTTGTAATACCCATGTTAATTTATCATGGGAAAGATAGTTGGAAATCAGAAACTAGATTAGGAGAAATGATAAACGGATACGATCTACTATCAGATGAAATAAAAAGGTATATTCCGAATTACGAATATTTACTGTTTAATATTTCAAAGTACTCAGATGAAGAAATAAAAGGCCAAGCACAACTAAGAATACTTTTGACTATATTCAGAGATATATTTATAAAGAACACTGAAGAATTCATTGAATCTATGTTAAGGGCTTCGGAATATTTATTAGAATTAGAAGATAAGCAGACAGGGATAGAATACTTTGAAACTATGTTCAAGTATATATTTAATGTTAGAGCTGATTTAACTAAAAGGCATGTTAACAGTTTAGTGAATAAAATTGAAAATACTTATCCAGAAGGGAGTGAAATAGTAATGACTTTAGCAGAAAGATTTAGAGAAGAAGGCATGGCAAAAGGCCTAAAAGAAGGCTTGGAAAAGGGCTTGGAAAAGGGCTTGGAAAAAGGCTTGGAAAAAGGCGAAACAAATACTCTCATAAAAACTGCCATGAAATTACTTACTAAAAAATTTGGTAATTTACCTGAAGATGTTAAAACAAAAATTTCGAATTTAGATAATTCAACTTTAGATATTATAATTGAAGGGATTTTCGAATATAAAAGCTTAGATGATATAAGAAAATATATTGGCTAAAAAACTCCGAGAAATGGGGTTAGGGCATCTTGAATTTTCGTCTATTGTGGTATATAATTTATGATAACGATATTTTGGGAGGATGAATATATGTTTGTAAAGGAAGGAAACAAAGTAAAAAGCTCAACAGTTATAAAAAACCTTAAGAAAAGAAATATGGAAGGTTATTATTGTGAAACTGTAGAGGAAGCAGTAGAAAAAGCTATGTCCATGATTAAACAGGACGACACTGTTGGATGGGGTGGCTCTACTACAATTGATCAAATAGGAATTAAAGAACTTTTAGAAGAAAAAGGTATTACTGTCATTGATAGAGATAAAGTATCTGACCCTGAAGAAAAGATCAAAACTATGAAATTAGCTTTAACTTCTAATGTTTTCCTGACCAGTACTAATGCAATTACAATGGATGGAGAGCTTTTAAATATTGACGGAAACGGTAATAGACTTGCTGCTTACTGTTACGGTCCTGACAGCCTTATAGTAGTTGCAGGAATGAACAAAGTAGTTACAGACTTAGATGTTGCTTTAAAAAAGGCAAGGTTAGATGCTACTGTTCCCAACACCTTCAGAACGAACTCCGAAACTCCATGTCATTTTACGGGCAAATGTACTGAATGTACTATTGATGCTACATTGTGTGGCCAAATATTAGTTACAAGATTTTGCAAACCTAAGAATAGAATTAAAGTAATATTAGTTGGTGAAAACTTAGGATTTTAATGTCCTACCAAACAGCAAATGCTCTCATAAGAAAAGTATGAGAGCATTTTTGTATTATATTAAACTTTATACTGTTTCTGGTTGGTCGTATTTTTCTCCAAATGTATCTACAGTAACCTTGCTTAACTTTACTTCTTTTACAGGTCTATCGGTGCGGTCTGTCTTCGTTTCTGCTATTTTATTTACCACATCCATACCTTCGATTACTTTTCCAAAAGCAGCATATTGACCATCAAGATGGGGAGAATTTTTATGCATTATGAAAAATTGAGAGCCGGCAGAATCTGGGGACATAGCTCGCGCCATTGATAATACTCCTGCCTCATGTTTTAAATCATTTTTAAAACCGTTTCCGGTAAATTCACCTTTTATAGAATATCCTGGTCCTCCCATTCCGTTTCCATTGGGGCATCCTCCCTGAATCATGAAACCTTGGATTACTCTGTGAAAAATTTTTCCGTCATAAAAATTCTTATTAATTAATGAAATAAAGTTGTTTACTGTGTTTGGAGCTACTTTCGGATATAATTCAGCTTTCACTGTATCTCCATTTTCGAATTGAAAGGTAACTACTGGGTTCATGCTTTTGTTGCCTCCTGCAAAATTTATTATTTATTATTTATTATACTTTACAATAATATGCTAAGAAATTCAACCTAATGTTTTTAATCTTGGTAATTTAGAGGAGGATAATTCTTGAAAGGTTAAGTTAAAATCAATTTTGCTATATATCTGTGTAACAACTAAAACAGTTTCGAATATATTAAAGTAAAGTAACAGTAAATTATGAGGAGGTTATGCCAGCATGAAACACTCAAAAAAACATGACGCAGTTTTGGGAACTGGTGGTATTGCAGATAGATGTTGTACAGGGCAATCAGGATGTGATTGGGACGGTACATTAAGAAATGTGGTAACAGAACCCATATACGTACAAAAAGTTTATGATGCAGTATTATTTAACTTGCAAGGATTAAAAACAGCTCCAGATACTTGTTTTGAACCACCCTTAGGATGTGGTACAAATATTATAAGGATAGCAGATATACGATGCAGAAAATTCTTTAATCCAGATAATATAAATGATGAATGCAACCTAAAAATTAATCCTAAAACTACTTTGTCCGGTGGTCAATTCGTTAAAGATGAAGAGGGATGCGACTATAAAGTTATTGGACCTGATGGAACTTTAAGTCAAAAATTAGTATATGCAGATACATCATTCTGTGATGATGAAGAATTAGGTACTCCTATATTCGGAACTCAAAACATTGAAGTATCCGGTTGTGTAGAAATTGAAATGGATTTAGTTGTTACACCATGTGACTCTAATAGGGAAAGCATAGTTACTTTGTCCACTGTAGTTGAAATTGCACCGGAATGCGATCCATTAGTACTGACAAATTTCTTTGAAATATGTGTTCCTTCAGTATTTGATACGGCATTCTTGCCAAGATTTACTGAATTCTGTAACCTTTCATGTATTGTAAGACTTGCTACAAACAGTATTCAAAGAGATTTTGTAATTGACCCAAGAACAGGAGTACTATCAGTGAATCTTATTATTTCACTTTGTATTTCCTGCGAAAAGAAAATAGTTGTTCCAGTACAGCTTTGTGTACTGTCTACAGGATTTGTAGAATTAGCTCCTGAGCAAGCAGCCATTTGTCCTACATTCCCACGCTTATTCCCTAATCAAATTGATGAGAATTCCGTAGGAGGGGCAGGGGGAGGATGCCGATCAAGATGCACTTCCGCCGATGATTAACAAAAACATATAATTCAACAACCAAAAACCTGTTAATAACAGGTTTTTTGGTTTATACTGAACTAAAAATTGTAGCCTTTGCCCTAAAGAAAATACAGATTATAGCCTTTAGCGTAAATAACTACAAAATATTGCTCTTGGACCTAGATACTACTTTTTAAGATTGGGTTTTTCTATCTGACTTTTACCTTTTTCTATAAGTCGTATTTCTATTGATTCTTCTACTATTGTTTTTATTAAAACTACCAAGGGAACACTTAAAACCATTCCCGGAATTCCAAAGAGCTTTCCCCCTACTGTTACACTGGTAATTATCCAGAAAGGACTTACCCCTACATTATCTCCTACAATTTTCGGATCTATGAAATTTCCATCTAACTGCTGCACAATGATTATAATGATTAAGGCAGTAAGGGCTTTTGGAGGATCAAGGAAAAAGGATACTAAAACTACGGGAACAGAGCCGATTATAGGGCCGAAATAAGGTATAATGTTGAAAAAACCTATCAAGGATCCCATTAAAGGGGCGTATGGCACCTTGGCCAGGAAAAATGCTATAACACATATTATCCCTACTATGGCGGAATCTAATAATTTACCGTTAAGATAACTTTTGAATATTCTGTTTGCCTGACTGAATATATTTAGTATATCTCTTGCATTTTTCTCATTGAAATAAGCGTGAATAAATCTCCTTCCTCTAGCTAATAAGTCTTCCTTTTCAACTAACATATAGATATTGATTATAAAGCTGGTTATTACCGTAAACATACTTGAACCGATATTTGAAATAAAAGACATTAAAGTTTTGTACAAGTAGGAAAGAAGGTAGTTTATTGAGTTTCTAACAAATTCTCCTGCATGTAAGATATAATCTGCAAAATATTGTACATATTGATTATCTACCTTATCCCTAATAGGGATTATTATATGTTCTATAGTAAGTCCATTCATTATGAATGCTGTTATATTATTAATATTTTCTGCTATTTGAGGTAAAATCTTATAAATTAAAGCACTGATACTTCCTATTAAAATTATGCAAGCTAATAAAATTCCCTGTACTCTTCTGATTTTTAACTTCCTAAGGAAAAACATAACTAAGGAATCTAATAAGTATGCAATTATTAAACCGTAGATTACAGGTTTAAAAGCAACTATAATCCTGCCAAAAGTAGCAGGACTGAATACTATCAATAAAATTATCAGCGCTGCTAATAAAAGGGGCAGCAAGTTTTTTAAAATACTTTTGTACTTGTCTATGATGCATCCTCCCTTACTTGATATTTGCCTGTCCCCTGTATACTACTCCTAATTTACCGTTAACTGTAAGAAATTCCCCGCTTTTTATTAGCTTGGTACAATTTTCCGCTCCTACTACTACTTCTTTTCCCAAGTTTAGGCCTGCAATTATTGCGTGGGAAGTAAGACCTCCTTCTTCAACGATTATGGCAGAAGCTTTTTCCATATATTCTACCACTTCTCTATGGGTTGAAATCATTACTAATATGTCTCCTTCATTGAATTTGTCTTTAAGGTCTTTTTCGTTTTTGGCAACTACGGCTTTTCCCATAACCGTTCCTTTTCCCACTCCTACCTTTTTGTAGAGTAGCTCACTGACAATATGAACCTTCAGCATATTAGTTGCACCGGAAACTCCCACGGGAATACCTGCAGTTATAATTGTCAAGTCCCCTTTTTGTAAATAATCTAATTCTAATGCTTTTTCAACAGACTCTGCAACGATATCGTCGGTAGAATGGAGTTTTCCTATCTTAATAGGATATACTCCCCAATATAGGGCCAATTTTCTCATAACTTCTTCACTTTGTGTAGCGGCAATTATAGGAGCAATAGGTCTGAATTTAGATACTGCTGCTGCCGTATAGCCTGAAGAAGTGGCAGAAATAATTGCCGATGCCTTTAAATCTAAGCAAGATTTACATGTAGCATAGCTTATTGAATCTGTGATAGTTGGATTTAAACCTATATTTTTTTCATTGAGAATTTCTTCGTAATTCAATGATTTTTCTATCATAAGAGCTATTCTAGCCATGGTTTTAACAGCTTCAACAGGGTAAGAACCCATGGCAGTTTCGCCAGATAGCATAATTGCATCGCTACCTTCGAAAATAGCAGTAGCCACATCGGAAACTTCTGCTCGTGTAGGTCTGGGGTTTCTTATCATTGAATCTAACATTTGAGTAGCTGTTATAACTGGCTTCCCTGCTTGATTGCATTTTTTTATAAGTGATTTCTGAACTAAAGGAACTTCCTCGGCAGGTATTTCTACTCCTAAATCTCCTCTGGCTATCATTATTCCGTCAGAAACTTCAATTATTTCATCTATATTTTCAACACCTTGCCTATTTTCAATTTTAGAAATAATCATTATATTACCAGCATTTCCTTCTTCTAAAATTCTTCTTATTTTTATTACATCATCTGCTTTTCTAATGAAAGAGGCGGCTATATAATCTATTCCTTCTTCTATTCCGAATTTTATATCTCTTATGTCTTTGTCTGTAAGCGCTGGTAAATTAATTTTAACGTTGGGAACATTGACTCCTTTTTTGTTCTTTATTATTCCTCCGTTTTTAACCATGCATTTTAAATCCCTATCCTTAATTTCAATGACTTCTAAACTTATAAGTCCATCGTCAATTAAAATTGTATCGCCTACTTTAAGATCCTTTGCAAGTCCTTCATAAGTAACGCTGGCCATATTTTCGTTTCCGATTATATCTCTAGTAGTTAGAGTAAATTTCTGGTCTTTTACTAATTGGGCTGAGCCCTTTTCAAAATCTCTTAATCTTATTTCTGGACCTTTGGTATCTAACATTATGGCTGTTGAAGTGCAAAGTTCTTCTCTTACTTTCTTGATTACATGAATTTTTTCTTTATGTTCCTCTTGTGTACCGTGGGAAAAGTTTAATCTTGCTACATTTAGTCCACTTATTATTAATTCTTTAAGGACTTTTTCTTCTTCTGATGAAGGTCCTATGGTGCATACAATTTTAGTTTTCCGCATATTGAGCATATTTTCACTCCTTTATATCGAAAGTATCTTAGTTAATTCGTAGGTTGTTTTATCAAATGTTTTTTCTATAGCAAGGGCTTCTTCTAAGTCCATATCAAATATTCCTGTATCGGTAACTCCTACGGCTCTTTTTCTTTGGGAAGCACATAGGAGTTTAACTGCCATAACACCCATTTGGCTGCCCATTAACCTGTCATAGGCTGAAGGTGCTCCTCCCCTTTGGGTGTATCCTAGGATGGAATATCTGGTAGTTATACCTGTCTTTTCCTCAATTCGCTCTGATATATCCTTTGCTTCTCCTGCGCCTTCTGCCAGGATAATAATGCTGTGTTTCTTCCCTCTTGTTCGTCCCTGCATTATTTTATGGCATACTTCCTCCATATTATATTCAATTTCCGGTATAATAACCATTTCAGCACCTCCTGCAAGACCTGCATACAGTGCTATATCACCGCAATCTCTTCCCATTACCTGAATAAGGTCAGTCCTACCGTGGGATGAAGATGTATCTCTAATTTTTTCAACAGACTCTAATACAGTAGTAAGTGCCGTGAAAAAACCTAAGCTATACTTTGTATAGGCTAAGTCATTATCTATAGTTCCGGGTATGGAAATAGTTGGTACTCCTGCATTTTCTAGTTCTAAGGATCCTCTAAATGATCCGTTGCCCCCTATTATTACTAAGCCGTCTATTCCTATATATTTGATATTTCTTAGGGCTTTGCTAAGTCCTTTTTCTGCCATAAACTCTTTACTTCTTGCACTTCCTAAAACAGTTCCCCCCCGATGGATAATATCTGCAACTGATGACAGGTTCATATCTGTGTAGCTACCTTCTACTAATCCTTTGAAACCGTTATGTATTCCTACTATATTTATGTTGTTGTAAATTCCATATCTGACAACTGCCCGGATGGCAGCATTCATACCTGGCGCATCACCGCCGCTGGTAAGAACTCCTATTTTCCTCATACTAGCCTCCCTATTGATACTATATAATTGCAATATTCTGTTGCCCTACCAACTTTTTAAGTCCCTTTACTAAATCTTCATCTTCTATATTTACCCAATATTTTCGTGGTAAAACTATATTTCCTTTATCTTTTTCGCTAT
This sequence comes from Tissierellia bacterium, assembly GCA_012518555.1. Taxonomy (GTDB): domain Bacteria; phylum Bacillota; class Clostridia; order Tissierellales; family Sedimentibacteraceae; genus Sedimentibacter. The sequence continues at coordinate 28,375 of JAAYRW010000053.1, read as the reverse complement.
AAATTATTACACAATCATTGCCTCTGTACTTTGATATGTGGGAAAATAATTGGCTTTTTATATTTTTATAGTTTTCCCCATCTTTAACTTTTAAATAGAGTTTTCTTTCCTTTCTTTCGAAATTTTCTTTTTTTAATTCTTTCATTCTGTTTATAATAAGTTTTGCTGCCTCTTCCTCGGAAGCATCTATAGTAGCTTCAACTAATACTATATTGTCCTCCTGTAAAATATCCTTATGTCTTTCAAAAACTTTAGGAAAAACAATTCCTTCTATAGTGCCGTAGAGGTCTTCTAATGTTATAAAGGCCATCATATGGTTATTCTTAGTTATTTTATTTTGCTTTTTAATAATTATGCCGCCTATTATAACTTTACTGCCATCTCTTAGCTGGCTTTCCCCATGAGAATCGCCTAATTCTGCAATTTCATTAGTATTTGAAGTTGCAAATTTATCTAATATACTTTCGTATTCAGAAAGGGGATGTCCGCTTAAATAAACTCCTAAAATTTCTTTTTCCATTGCTAGAATTGCTTTTTCAGTATATTCCGGTAAATTAGGCAATTCTTCATTTCCTACTAGATCTAAAGATAAATTATCGAATAGAGAAAATTGTCCTTCCACATTTCTTTTCTTTTCATGTACTATTGAATCAATAGTTCTTTCATAAATTGCCATAAGTTGAGATCGCCTTACCTTTAATGAATCAAAGGCACCGCATTTTATTAAAGATTCTACTTGTCTTTTATTTAAAACTCCTGTTTCAACTTTAGTACAAAAATCCGTAAAGCTTGTAAATTTCCCCTTTTTTTCACGGGTTGAAACTATACTTGCAATTACATTTGAGCCTACATTTTTTACTGCTTCTAATCCAAAACGTATTTTGCCATTTTCTACGGTAAATTTACCTATACTTTCATTTATGTCTGGTGGAAGTATTTCTATGCCTAATCTTTTACATTCCCTTATATAAAGGGAAACTGTTCCGGAACTTCCCATAATACTTGAAATAAGTGCTGCCATAAACTCAACCGGATAGTGGCATTTAAGCCATGCCGTTTCGTAGGCAAGGGCTGCATAGGCTACAGAATGAGCCTTAGGGAATGCATAATTTGCAAATTCAAGCATTAAGTCATATATTTCATTGGCTGCCTTTTCGTCTACACCGTTATTTACGGCTCCTAATATTTCTACCTCTCCTGTTTCGGATTTTTTGCCATATATAAAGTTTTGCCTTTCTTCTAACATTACACTCATTTTTTTCTTACCCATGGCACGACGGAGTAAGTCAGAGCGCCCCATTGTAAATCCACCTATATCTCTTACTATTTGCATAACCTGCTCCTGGTATACCATACATCCGTAAGTAACATTAAGAATAGGTTCTAATTTGGGGTGAATATAGGAAACATTTTGGGGATTTCTTTTATTTTTAATATATAGTGGAATTTGTCCCATGGGACCAGGCCTGTAGAGTGCATTAGCTGCTGATAAGTTCTCAAATTCCGTAGGTTTCAATTCTTTTAAAAATGCTCTCATGCCGGAACTTTCAAACTGGAATATACCCAGGGTATGGGCATTGGCAAAGAGTTTATATACTTTTTCATCGTCATACTGGCAATTACTGAAATCTATTTTTACATTATGGTTTTCTTCAATTAAATCTATTGCATCACGAATTACTGTCAATGTTCGCAAGCCTAAAAAGTCCATTTTTAAAAGGCCTAATTCCTCTAATTCAACCATATTGAACTGAGTAGTTATAATATCTTTGTTTCTTGAAAGGGGTACGTAGTCAGTAACATCTTCTTTAGATATAAGTACTCCTGCTGCATGGGTTGAAGAATGTCTTGGAAGTCCTTCTACTTGAAGTGCCAAGTCGATGAGTTTCTTTACCCTAGGCTCCCTATGGTACAAATCTTTCAGTTCACTGTTTACTTCTAAGGCAGTACTTATGGTCATGCCTATAGTCATGGGAATTTTTTTTGCTATGAAATCCACTTCTCCATAGGGCATATCAAGGGCCCTTCCTACATCTCTAATAGAACCTCTTGCTGCCATAGTTCCAAAGGTTATAATTTGTGCTACTTTTTCATTGCCGTATTTACCTTTAACGTAATCTATTACTTCTTCTCGCCTTTCGTAACAAAAATCCACATCAATATCAGGCATGCTAATACGTTCCGGATTTAAAAACCTTTCAAATATTAAATTGTATTTTAGAGGGTCAATATTAGTAATTTTCATAGAATATGCTACCAGACTTCCAGCAGCAGAACCTCTACCAGGACCTACCATTATGTTTTTATCTCTGGCATATTTTATAAAATCCCATACTATTAAAAAATAATCCACATAGCCCATTTGTTGGATTATACTTATTTCATAATCAAGTCTTTGCTGTATTTCTTCTGTAACTTCTTTATATCTTTCTTTAAGGCCATCGGAACATATTTTTCTGAAATACTGAGATTTTTCGTATCCTTCAGGAACTTTAAATTCAGGAAGATGTACCGTGTTAAAGTCTAATTCCACATTACACCTTTCTGCAATTTCTGCTGTATTTCTAAGTACCTCTTGGGGAAAAAGTTCTGCCATTTCTTCATAAGATTTTAAATAAAATTCATCAGAAGGAAATTGCATTCTATCATTGTCGTTAATTGTTTTTTGAATTTGGATGCAAAGAAGTAGATCGTGAAAATAGGCATCTTCCTTATTTATGTAGTGGACATCATTAGTGGCAATAAGTTTTATTCCTGTTTCTTCACTTATTTTTTTGAGCAGTGAATTAACAATTCTTTCTTCTTCCATACCGTGGTCTTGCATTTCTAAAAAGAAATTATTTTCACCGAATATATCTTTATATAAAAGGGCAGTTTCAACTGCCTTTTCATAGTTATTTTCAAGTAGGTAGGCTTGTACCTCCCCTGCAAGACAGGCACTTGTTGCAATAATTCCCTTGCTGTATTTTCTTAATGTTTGGTGGTCAATTCGAGGCTTGTAGTAATAACCGTCTACAAAGCCAATGGAACAAAGTTTTATTAAATTTTGCCAACCTTCCTGATTTTCTGCAAGCAAAATTAAATGAAACTGATTCTTGTCCTTTTGAGGATCTTTGTCAGTCATTTTCCGACTTGCCACATATGCTTCAAAACCTAAAATAGGTTTAATTCCTTCTTTTTTTGCCTGTTTAAAAAATTCAACTACACCGTACATACTGCCATGATCGGTAATAGCCAAGGAATCCATCTTTAATTCCTTGGCTCTTTTAACTAATTCTTTAATTCTACAGGCACCGTCAAGAAGGCTAAATTCCGTATGTAAATGCAAGTGAGTAAATTTCTTTGTCATTTCTTCTCCTTTCAAACCACCGGGGACGGTTCTCGCTAGTTCTATAACACTCCATATACTATAATACCTATTAGGCCGGTTCCTATCATTACTAATATTGAGTCTGTTTTGTATTTTCTAAGTATTAATACTCCCAAGACTACCATAATGATTGAAGGGATATTAATATCTGTTAACTGCATATTAAATAAAGTCGTTTCTTCATTTTTGAAGATCGCTAGTAAAAGTATTGATATACCTGCCGAGGCTATCAATGATACTACAGCTGGCCGTAAGCCCTTTAATATTCCCTGTATAGATGAAAGGTTTTTATATTTAAAATAAAAGTAAGATAGTGTAAGTACTATTATACAGGAAGGGGTCACACATCCTATAGTTGCAATAATTGCCCCTGGCAAGCCGGCCACCTTAGTTCCCACGAAAGTAGATGCATTAAGGGCAATAGGGCCTGGAGTCATTTGTGATATAGTTAGTAAATCTGCAAATTCCGCCATGCTAAGCCATTGATGAATTTCTAAAACCTGGTTTTCTATTAAAGGTAATGCTGCATAGCCGCCACCTATGCTAAAAAGTCCTATTTGGAAGAAACTCCAAAATATTTCCCAATATATCATTGACTTCCACCTGCCCTTTTAAAATAGTTGTAGTAAAAACCTCCGAAAGCACCACTTAATACTATTATTAAGGCGGCATTTACATTTAAAATTACGGCTGCAACAAATGCAACTATCATAATTGACAGAGATATAAGGTTCTTGCTTTTAATAATATCCTTGGTCATTTTTATTATTACATCTATTATTACGGCCGCTACCCCTGCCCGCATACCTATAAGTAGTGCGTTTACCATAGTATTTTCTTTAAAAGCAGTATAAAACTTGGCTATAAGCGTAATTATTATAAGAGGAGGTAGTACGGTACCAAAGGTTGTAATCATTGCTCCTGTAATACCGGCAAGCCTATAGCCTACCATTAAGGATGTGTTCACTGCTATAGGTCCCGGAGCAGATTGACATATGGCAACTAAGTTAAGCATCTCCTCTTCATCTATCCACTTAAGTTCTTCTACAAATTTTTTTTTCATAAGGGGAACTATTACGTAGCCTCCACCTATGGTAAAAGCACTTAATGAAAAGGTCGATATAAAAAGTGTCCAATAAAACTTTGATTTTTTTTCCATGAAGTCGAAATCTCCTATCTCAATGTTTCAATATATCACATCTCTCAAACCACTGGAAACGGTTTACATAAGGGGTGCGAATACTTTAAATATATTTCTTCCTATTTTTTTTAATTTAGGTGTATTTTTAATGTCTTCACTAGTTATTTGCTTACTGACTTCTAATGCTTGAAGCGTACTTTCCTTTACCTGTTGAACGCTTTCGGTATTGTACATCCATACACCACATTCGAAATGAAGGTAAAGGCTTCTATAGTCTAAGTTAATTGTTCCAACTACTGCGTAAATATCATCTACTACAAAAGTTTTACCATGATTGAATCCCGGTGTATACTGGTATATGGATACTCCTGCTTCTATTAATTCTTCGTAATTGGCTTGAGTAACGGCAAAGGCATACCATTTATCCGGTATATGGGGAGTTAGTATTCTTACATCAACTCCTCTTTTAGAAGCTATTTCTAAAGCTACCATCATTTTGTTGTCTGCAATTAAATAGGGAGTTTCTATGTAGATATACTTTTCTGCTTGATTAATTAAGTTTAAATAGACAGTTTCACATACGTGTTCATCGTCTAAGGGGCTGTCATCAAAAGGTTGAACGTATCCATGACATTCTTGGCTGTGATCATAGTCTTCAGGCTTAAACTGCTGATAGTCTTCGTTAGTTTTCCTTAGATAACTCCACATGGACAAAAACATAACCGTCAGACTCCAAACTGCATCTCCTTTGATTTCTATCATAGAATCTCTCCAATGACCGAACTTCTCTATCTTATTTATATATTCATCGGCTAAGTTTACCCCTCCCGTGTAGGCAGTTTTCCCATCGATAACTATTATTTTTCGATGGTTTCTGTTATTTAGACGGAATGATAAAATCGGTATGAAGGGATTAAAAACACTGCATTTAATTCCGTAAGCCTCTAAGGTTTTGTTATAGTAGCGAGGAAGTTTCGTAGCACAACCAAAATCATCGTATATCACTCGTACATCGACACCGGCTTTAACCTTCTCTATTAAAATATCTAAAATTGTGTTCCACATTATTCCTTCTTCAATTATAAAAAATTCAAGAAAAATATATTTCTCGGCTTTTTTTAATTGGCTTATTAAATTTTCAAAAAACTCCTCCCCTGATGATAGAAATTTTGTCGATGAATTATCGTAAACGGGGCAAGATGAATGTTCTTCGATATATTTAGCTTGGTTAAAGGCGACTTTACTTTCACCTTTAAGGTTGTTAGATGTAATGGGATGTTGGTGTAAACTTTCCTTCATTTTATCAGAAATTGAATGCATCTTGTTTTTCATTCGTCCTGATAAAGCTGCTCCCCCTAACATTAAGTAAAAAAGCCCTCCAAATACAGGGAAAAGCATAATAGGAATAATCCAGGCAATTTTATATGTAGGGTCGGTTTTCTTGTTCAATATATGTAGTACTACAAGAATACTTATAACCATTAAGATGGTATCAAGTAAAACAAAGTAATTGCTAAACTTCCATACCATTAATGCCAATGTAATTATTTGGGCTATTATTGCCAATGATACTAAGACTACCCTACTTAGTAAAAAACTTATAACTTTTATCATAACTCTACCCGCTTTTTATGTAAGTAATATTAAGTAATTGTATCAAATGTTCAATAGTTTGTAAATGAATTTTGGCAAAATAAAAGGCTGCCTCCCTTAAGGGGCAGCCTGTTTATTGTTTTTCTTATGATAAAACGTCTTGTAAAATTTGATCTTTTTGACCTTCTGCTCTCTTTCTTACAAACCATACATATCCTACACAGCATATTGCTGCTAGTATATAGGATGCGGTATAAGAGCTTGGGTCCATACCCAGGAGTCTCTCTAAATTGAAACCTATTGGTGCATTGAATATGAAACTCAATGTAATAAAGAAATAGAAGGTTCCTGGTATAAGTGATACCAGATAGTTCTTACCGTGAATATATAGGTAAATTGATATTGATGCCAAGGCAAAGGTTGCAACGAATTGGTTGGTAAATGCAAAGTATCTCCATAAGATATTAAATCCTGAAGGATTTGTTTTTGCAATATAAAGAATAAATGCTGCCGGAATGAAGAATGCAACACTCAATCCAACCCTCTTAGTTGCTACTGATTGGTCAATGTTAAACTGCTCAGCAACCATAAGTCTAAGTCCTCTAAAGGCCGTATCTCCAGATGTTATAGGAAGTACAATAACTCCAATTATTGCAAAAATAGCTCCAACGCTTCCTAGGAAGTCTCTTGCTATGTGACCAACCATCAATACTGCACCGGTACCCATATCTGTTCCCTTATTAAATAATATCATTGCCCCGCCTGCCCAACACATAGCTATAAAGCCCTCAACAAGCATCATGTTAAAGAATGTGGCTTTACCTTCTTTTTCACTTGAAACAGTTCTTGCTATCAAAGTGTTCTGAGTAGCGTGGAATCCTGATAATATACCGCAGGCAACAGTAATAAAAAATACTGGAATGAAGGGTAACCCTGCTGGATGATGACCAAATGGTTGACTAAGAGAAAGGTTTGTTAAATACTGTCCACCACCCATTAATATTCCTAAAAATATACCAACAGCTGAAATTATAAGGAAAGCACCGAATATTGGATATACTCTACCTATGATTGCATCAATAGGGAATATTGTTGCTACAACATAGTATAAGAAAATCCCAACGTAGACAATCCATGTTGTTGGGTTTGCAGCAACAGCTTCTTGCCCGATTAATTCAGAAACTATAAGGTCTCCCGGTGTATAAACAAAAACAACACCTACAAGTAACATCAATATCCAAATAATTACGTTATAAAAACTAAATACTTTTCCGCCTAAATACTTTCTTATAATTCTGGGCATCTGGGCTCCGCCGTTACGCATTGAAATCATTCCGGAGAAATAATCATGCATTGATCCTGCAAGAACACAGCCTAAAGGGATAGTTATGAATGCAATTGGTCCAAACAAAATACCTTGTATTGGTCCTAAAATAGGGCCTGTTCCTGCAATATTTAGAAGATTAATCAAAGAGTTCTTCCATTTTTTCATTACTACAAAGTCAACACCATCTGCCTTGGCAATAGCAGGGGTTTCTCTGTCATCGGGGCCAAAAACTTTTTCACAATAATTGCCGTACAGATATCCGCCGGCGATAAGAATTACAAGTCCGATCATAAAAGTAAGCATTAAATAAAACCTCCTTATAAAAGATTATTAAAATAATAAAAACAAAAGGATAAATGTGTAAATTTTAATACTCTGTATGCAATAAGTTAGCGAAGCCATTCACCTCCTTGAAAACATTATCCTTATGTTAATAATTATACTACTTATGACTTTCCTAGTCAAGGTATTTTTGCTATTATTGTATATTTCCTGGTACAATTTCCTATTTATTGGATTTTTATTGTATATTTATTGAATTGCTAGATAGATAATCAGGCAATATCTATTCCTTTTTGTTAGTGGATAACTTACTTAAAGAATAAGAAAGTGTAAAACATGCAATTAGAAGGATTAAATTTAAGCTATAAGATAAATTTGGCTCAAATCCAGGGAAAATTGATAAAATAGAACCTATGACAAAACCTACTATTGCATAGTAAGTAAAGCCATATACTCTTTCAAAAAGCATGGAAATAACTTTAGCAAACAATATAACACTTACTGAGAAGCCTATTCCCAGGTAAAAAACCGTATAAATATGCAAGTTTGAAATAGCAGCAATTACTATTTCGTAGGCACCTATATACATTAAAATTAAAGACGCACTTATTCCTGGGATAATAGTACCGAAACCTATTATGGAACCATACATTATAATATTTAAGGGAGCCGTTCCCACACTAGCAATACCTTGATTATTCTCTAATACAGTTATTGCTATAGTCAGCAATAAACATGCAAAAAAGGGAAATAGATAGATTTTTTTATAGCCTTTCATATTGGCCGTACGAATAACCGAGGGAATAGTTCCCAACATCAATCCAGTAAATGCATATCTTACACCTACTTCATGATACTTGTAGAGGTATTCAATAATCCTGCTAAAAACCAATACTCCCGCTGCCCCACCTAAAGCTATAGGTAAGAAAAATATTATGTTTTCTTTTAAGTTTTTGGTAATATTTGCAATAAAGTGTATTATTTTATCGTATAATCCAAAGACAGCAGCCAATGCACCGCCACTTACGCCGGGAGCAACGGCACTTGCTCCCATGGCAAGACCTTTTAAAAATTTATTTATAAAATTCATTAGACACATCCTTAGTAGAACTATTTGTTTAATTAACAATTCCCTTCATATACGTACTTTAGCTTTTCCCTTGCAATATCCGCGAGTTGGAAGACAGTTTTTATATCTGTAGGATTCTTATCCTTCATCTTATAAGTTGGGAAAAATCTTGATAAATGAAGAGGTATACAGGGATTTATCCTAGCAAGAAATTCCGAAAGTTGTCTTATTTCATTTTCACTGTCATTTTCACCGGGAATTATTAAGGTGGTTACTTCTACATGACTATGTTTCTCAGCTAACTTTATGAAATTTTTTACTGTTTCTAAATTCCCGCCTATTTTTTTATAAAACTTTTCAGTAAATCCTTTTAAATCTATGTTAAAAGCATCGATGTAGGGCAAGAGCTCCCTAATTGGCTCTTCAGAAAAACATCCATTTGTTACCACAATGTTTTTTAAACCATTCTTCTTTGCTAAGATTGCACAATCACCTACGTATTCATAAGATATAAGGGGTTCATTGTAAGTATAAGCTATTCCTATATTGCCCCTAAGTTTTAAATCCAAGGCTAGACCAATTAGTTCATGGGGCTTTACAGTTTGTACCGATATACTTCCCTTGCATGCCATTGAAATATGGTAGTTTTGGCAAAAAGGACATCTTAAGTTACAACCGTAACTTCCTACAGACAATATATTTTTCCCGGAATGAAACCTCCTAAGCGGCTTTTTTTCAATAGGATCTAAGGCAATACTTGTAATTTCACCGTAATTAAGAGCAAGGATTTTACCTTGAATATTAGCTCTAACCTTACATAAGCCTTCTTGACCTTCCTTTAATTTGCAAAAATTGGGGCAAAGATTACATTCCTCTATCATTTATGTCTCACCACTTCAAACCTTTCTAAGGTGTAATTTTCCTTAGGTGAAATTCCTGCTTTTTCTAAAGCTATGGAAACTTGCTCTTCTGCACTATTAACTCCTTCAAGCTTGGGAAGGAGCAAGCCCCTTCTATGTCCTTTAGTAACGATGACACCATATCTTTCAGGATCTAATTCATCTATAGATTGAATTTTTTCAGCCTCTCCTAGTACATCAACACTGTACTCTAATCTTGGCAATTCTTCTTCATCGACAGGATAGAATCGAGGATCTTCTGTACCTGCACTTATTGCATTTCGTATAATCTCATCCGCGATACTGTCAGTAGTAGGTGAAATAGTTCCTATGCAACCCCGTAAATTTCCGTCTAACTTCAAGGATACGAATACTCCGGCAGATCTCTCAGTTAATTCCTTACTTAGATTATCAGGTTTTTTAATTTTTTTATGATTTATAACATAACTTTCTAAAGTTTGTCGTGCAAGTCTAACGTATTCATCTTCCTCCTCTTTTAATGCTTCCACTCTTTCTCTTTCATTGTTAATAAATAGTTGATCAAATCGACGACTTTCATTATCTTGGCCTAAGTAAAATTCTGCTATAGCATAGCCTACCCCAAAAGGTCCTTCGTAAGAATGAAGTTTTGATCTTACATTTTTACCGTCCATTGCCCCTGCCATTATTGTAAAAGGCCGTAGCCCACATTCACCAGCTGCTTGACAAAAATCCTCGTCAAATTTCAGAAAATCTATAAAGTTACCAGTCTTCATGGCATTGGTTATTTTACGGTCAAATATAGGTCCTTCTTCTCTAAAACCGTAGGGACCTTCATCTTTAAGTCTATGGGATAGGTCACCGCTTCCTATAAATACAATTTTTTCATTACTTTCCTCGGCTACTTTAGCTATGCATTTACCAAATCTGTAATGTTCTAAGAGGGACAAGCCTGAAATAGATATACGCGCAATTTTATAGTCTTCATAATACTTATTGATAAAATATAGTGGTACCATAACACCATGATCTAAATCTCTATCCTTCTCACCCAAAGTCCCGGCAGCAATAGCTTCCTTTTCTGCCTGCTGGCTAATTTCGCTCACTAAATCAGTACTATATTCAACTTCAAAGGAAATATTTTCGTAACCAAACTGTTTAAAGTTTCCCTTAGCCTTTTCGCCGGGAGAAATATGGATATAATCTGAATACACTGTAGAGTGAGGGCTAGTTATTATTATAATATCTGGTTTAATTTCAGCAATTTGTTTTGCAATATTATCGTAAGCTAAAATTGTTTTCTGTATTTTACTCTCTTGACCCCTTCCTATTTCAGGAATAATCAAGGGAGGATGAGGTACGATAAAACTTGCTATAATTGGCATATTTTTAACTCCTTTCAAATATTAGTTGTTTCCACATAGCTTAGCTCTAGTCTTTGTATAATAATATTATTATATATTTGAAGTTTTTTCAAGGAAAAGAAAAACTGCTTACAAGCAGCAGTTTATTAATATCTTTCTAAATTGTCAGAAAATTCAACTTTTACTCTTTCTATTAAATTTTCATTGTTAAATATTTTGTCTTTTGTATACAAATAATGAATGTTATCTCTACTTTCATAAGGTAGATTTATTGTAAAGTAAATTTCATCCTCTGTTCCTCCCATTTCAATCCTTCCATTATGAAGTCCTACTATATGTTTACAAATATGAAATCCTACAGAAATATCCTCTATACTTTCTACTTTAAGCTTGTCCATTTTATCCATAAGAAAATTTAAATGTTTGCTATCTCTACTTTTAAACATAATAGCTATTTCTATATTTTCTTCTACATTTAAATCAACTGTTATTTTCTCATCATTGGAAAAATTGACGGCATTTGATAAGAGTATTAGAATGGATTTCTGAACCTTCCCTAAGTCACATTGCAAAATTTTTTCTTCTACATTGGTATCGAAAACTATTTTATTATTAATTAACTTGTTGGCATTTACAACTGTATTCTCTACTACTTCAACTATATTTACAGTATTATAGCATAGATAAAACTGTCTATCTCTGATTTTTTGTAGGTCAATCATATTGTTTAACAATTTGGTCAGTTTATAGCAGTTTTGTTTAACAGAATGTATGCTCCTAGTTAATCTACTTTTACTTGTACTAACTTCATTTTGTATTAACATCTCCATAAGCTGTATATTGCCATGAACAATATTAAGGGGACTATTTAATTCTTCAGTTATATTCCCGTACTTTTCATGATCTTCATTAACCTTGAAAACTTCCTCTTCAGCATTTTTGATGACCACATTTGATGTGTTAATAGAATTTTCAATCTTAATATTTTTTTGCATTGGAAAAGGAAGTATTCTTCCTTGCTTCAATTTTACCACCCCTTTCATTACATTTTATCTAAAAGAGTTAATCGAAAAAACTCATAATTATAATTATATTACACTGAACTAGTAGATTTTGTCGAATTTTGCACTTATAATTTTAATTACTTAGAGTTTTCTACAATTAACTTTATACCCAAGGCAAGTCTTTATAAACAATATAAATACAAGGAAAAGGAATAAAAGTAATTTATATAAGAAAAAGACGTTATATTGTTAAATTTCTTAATATAGTGTAGAATTATGTCAATGTCTATGGTATAATTTACATAACTTTACTTAATGGAGAAGCTCATGTTATATATTACGACTAAATACCTAAAACCCGGTATGATATTAGCAAAAGATCTTTACCTATATAGTAGTAGCAACTTTAGTAGTCTTATGTTGGTTAAAGGACAAGTTCTCAACAACACTTATATAAATAGAATCAAATATCACAAGTTCGACGGGGTTTATATAGAAAACGAAGCCTTTTCTGATATAGATGTAGAATCTTATATTAGTGATAAATTAAAGACTAAAGCACTAAAAGAAATTCGTGATACATATTACGAATTTCAAATAGGTTCAGGGAAAATAACTCCCTATATGATTAAACAAATGTCCTCAATTGTTAAAAACATTGTAACCGAATTGTTGTATAAGGATGATTTGGCCTACAATGTCATAGACTTTAAAAACTACGACAGTTACACCTTCCAACACTGTCTAAATGTTGCCATACTAAGTATATCTACAGGAATATCATTGGGCCTAAGCGAATATAAACTCAATGAAATAGGTTTGGCAGCTATACTACATGATATAGGCAAAATGTTAATACCTCTAGAAATACTAAATAAACCGGGAAAGCTTACAGAAGAAGAATTTGAAATTATTAAAACACATCCTGTCAATGCAATGAATCAGTTAAAAAATCTTGTTTCACCGGCAGTTTTAAGAGCTATTGAAGATCATCATGAAAAAATCGACGGTACAGGCTACCCTAATGGAAAGGAAAATAGTAACATAAATCCTTACGCTAAGATATTAGCCATAAGTGATGTATATGATGCCTTGACCTCGGACAGGCCTTATAGAAAAGCTGTATTCCCAAATGAAGTTGTAGAATATCTAATGGGATGTGCTGATAAACATTTTGATTATGAAATTTTAAACCATTTTATTAAAATTATAGTTGCCTACCCTATCGGAACATTTGTTAGATTAAGCAATAAGCAGTTAGCTGTAGTAGTTAAAAATTATTCTGAGAATATCTCCAGACCCTTAGTACGAACTATCAACAAGGACGGTACTGTAGGTGAAGATCTGGATTTGCTTCATGATAAAGAATACATGAATGTTACCATACTCGATATGGGATATGACTATGAAAACTGCAGCGTAACAAATACACTAATAGCTTCAAAATAGGAAAACTGCTCGAGATTTTAAATCTTTGAGCAGTTTGTTTTATTTCTTCCGAAATAATTCCCCTGACTTTAAATATTTATATTATGGAACAAGTATTACTTTTCCGCCGATACCTTTAATGGATAGGTCGAAGCCTTTTTCGAATTCCTCTAAGGGTAGAACGTGAGTTATAACAGGATCTATATTTAACAAGCCTTTATCTAACAGATTTGACATAAGAGTCCAGGTTTCGAACATCCTTCTACCGTGAATTCCTACTATTTTTGCTTCTTTAAATACAACTTGGGATCCTAGATCAATTTCCAAAGCTTTCGATGGCAGTCCTATTAAGGCAACCATACCGCCTTTTCTTAATCCTTTAAAACCGTCTAATATGGCAAGAGTACTACCAGATGCTTCTATGAAAGCATCAACCCCTACGCCCTTAGTTAATTCAACTAATTTATGGCCTAAGTTTTCTTTTGTGGAATTTATTATGTCAGTTGCCCCAAGTTCCTTGGCGATTTCTAATCTGCTGTCATTTATATCTGCTGCATATATGTTGGCTGCTCCAAAGGCTTTAGCTGCGTTTACCGCCATTAAACCGATGGGACCGCAACCGATTACGGCTATATTTTTACCTGAAGATTGAATTTCCACATTTGCTCTTACACTGGTTCCCAAAGGTTCTAAAACTGCACCTACATTAGGATGAATACTTTGAGGAATTTTTACAGCGCAAATTGCAGGTATAGTTGCATATTCTGCAAAGCAACCGTCCGTATGAACTCCAAACAATGATAGCTTCTGGCATATATGCTGTTGACCGTTTTTGCATTGGTAACAAGTTCCACACGGAATGTGAGTTTCACAGGCTACGTAATCTCCAACCTTTAAATTTTTTACACCTTCTCCTACTTCTACAACTTCTCCACTACATTCATGTCCCAAAATTGCCGGCAGTTTAATACCTGAATTTTGTGCCCAATTATTCCATTGGTATATATGAATGTCCGTACCGCAAATTGCTGCAGCCTTAATTTTTATAAGTACTTGACCTTCCTTAGCTTTAGGTCTTTCTATAGTTTTTAATTCTGCACCTAGATTTGTACCTTCTTTAATTACTGCTTTCATTTTAAACTCCTGCTTTAAAGAAACCTCAGGATTATTTTATAAACCTGAGGTTTCATACTTATCTATTAAGCCATAATCAATTCTGGATTTTCGATATATTCTTTTATAGTAGCTAATATTCTTCCTACTTCAAGGCCATCATATACTCTATGGTCATAAGTTATAAAGACGTTCATCATAGTTCTGATACATGGTTCATCATCAACTACAACCATCTTTTTAACAGATCGGCCGAAGCCTATAATAGTTGTTTGTGGCGGATTAATAACTGGTGTAGCATGATCGATTGGGAACATACCTACATTAGTTACTGTAATTGTCCCTTCTGACTGTTCGCCACTTAAGAGTTTACCATCTCTGGCTCTTTCTGCATAATCTTTTAAACTATTATTTAATTGTGTTAAAGTCATACTATCTGCATACTTAACTACTGGTACCATTAATCCATGTTCAGCTGCTACAGCTACTGAAAGATTAACATAAGGGTATGTGGTAAGTGCATTTCCATCAAATGTCGCATTGGCTAATGGATGTTTTTTAGCTGTTTTAATTGCAGCCATACAAAGAAGATCATTTATTGTAATTCTGCAAGCTAAGAAATCTTCTTTCTCCACCAAATTCTTTCTCATTTCAGTTAACTTACTAACATCTACTTCAACTGTAGCTGTGGTTTGTGCCATACTTTGAAGACTTTCATACATAGTGTTTGCTATTGTACGTCTTACTCCTACCCAAGGAATTACTTCAGCTTTCTCTTGTGGTAGCTGAGTAAGAGTAGCCGCTGCCGCATTATCTTCAATAAATTTATTTACATCTTTAGCAACTATACGATTGTTAGGTCCCGTTCCTGTCACTTGGCTTAAATCTATTCCTGCTTCTTTAGCGATTTTTTTAGCTAAACCAGTTGCTCTAACTCGTTGGCCACTTATTACAGCTGCAGCTGTTGCTTTTTCTTTGCTAGCTTCAGTAGTTTTTGCTGGTGTAGCTTCTTTGCTACTAGTTTCAACTGCTTCACTAGCTGTTGAAATAACTTTGTTGTATTCTTCTTTTGATTCTGCTATTATGCCTATTCTTTCTCCAACTGGAATAATTTCTCCAGCTTGTGCTGTAATATGCAAAAATCCGTCTGCTGTACTTTCAACGTCCATAATAGTTTTTTCGTTTTCTATTTCAAGAACCGGTTCACCCTTTTTTATTTGGGCACCTTCTTCAACTTTCCACGAAACTATAGTTCCTTCAACCATAGTTAATCCCGCTCTGGGCATCACTAATTCAAAACTCATAATAAGCCCCTCCTTTTTTACTGAATTTATGCTTCTAATTAAAATAAACTTTCTACAGCAGTAACTATTTTCTCAGCATTAGGTATGCTGTGCAATTCCATTTCTATGTTATAGGGTAAGGGCACATCTAATGAAGCAACTCTTACAACAGGTCCATCTAACTCATCGTACATTTCTTCCTGTATCATTGCAGCTAACTCAGCACCAATTCCGCCAGTTTTGTGACTTTCCTCAACTACAACTACTCTGTGGGTTTTTCTTATTGATTCAAAAACCGTATCTTTATCGAAGGGAGCTAATGTTCTTGGATCTATAACTTCTACGCTTATACCTTTTTCAGCAAGTATTTCTGCTGCTTCTAAAGCTTTTTTCACCATTAGGCTTACAGCAATTATAGTTACATCTGTTCCTTCTCTCTTTATATCTGCAACTCCTAAAGGTATTGTATACTCTTCTTCAGGAATTTCTTCTTTTGTTTGGTAAAGTTGTTTATGCTCGAAGAAAAGTACCGGATTGTCTGAACGAATAGCAGATTTCAATAATCCCTTAGCATCATAAGCAGATGAAGGGCTTACGATTGTAAGGCCTGGAGCATGCATAAATAAAGATTCTACACAGTTTGAATGCTCTGCTCCTGCTCCAAAGGAGGAACCCATGGCCATTCTTATAACTAATGGAAGTTTATATTCAGGTCCGTGTAAAAATCTCCATTTGCCTATACTGTGGTAAATTTCACTAAATGCTACTAAGGCAAAGTCGGCATACATTAATTCTATACATGGTCTAAGACCTACAGTAGCAGCACCTATAGCACTACCTACTATTGCGGTTTCTGAAATAGGTGTGTTTTTTATTCTGTCAGGACCAAATTCTTCAAGTATACCCCTTGTTATACCAAATATATTTCCAAACTCTGCAACGTCTTCGCCAAATACGATAACATTATCGTCATTTCGCATTTCTTCTTTCATTGCGTCACCAATTGCCTGAGCGTATGTTTTCAACATAATTATCCTCCTTATTATTAAGCATATATATTGTCATAAATTTCATCAGCAGTTATGGCAGGGCTATTATCGGCAAATTCGATAGCCTTGTTCATTTCATCATTTAATTCATCATTAATCGCCTTTATTTCATCCTCTGTTACAACTTTCTTGTCTAAGAGATATTTCTCCATTATTTTAACGCAGTCTTTCTTCATCCATTCTTCGGTAATCTTTGCATCACGGTAAGGAGTTTGATCCCCTTCAAAATGCCCTCTCCAACGATAAGCTTTTGCTTCAAGTATTGCAGGACCATTACCTTTTCTAATATCATCTACAAGTTCTTTAGTAGCTTCATAAACGGCTAAGGCATCTGTTCCATCCACAATCTTTGAAGGCATTCCGTAACCGGCTGCTCTATCTGCTCCCGGATTTTCAACGGAAGATCCTCTGGAAATATGTGTAGAAATTCCGAACTGGTTATTTTGGCATATGAAAAGTACAGGTAGTTTCCATACAGCAGCTAAATTCATAGCTTCATGTATTGGACCCCTACTTGATGTTCCATCGCCATAGTATACATAAACTATATTGTCTGTTTTGTCTTTCTTAATTTTTAAGGCTGCGCCTGGTCCTACTGCAGCATCACATCCCAAGGAACCTGAAAATCCTAACATTCCTTTGCTTAGTTCTGAAATGTGGTTTATGCCGCCTCTTCCACCAGAATTACCCGTGCTTTTACCCATGGCTTCAGAGAATGCTGTTTCATAGGATACTCCCAAAGTTACTGCAGCACCCACCGGCCTATGAGTTATTTTGTAATAATCACCGTCTTTTGTCGTAGCTAGGGTTCCTGCATATACTGCTTCTTCCCCCATACCACTGTGGATATGTCCGGGAACTTTTCCTTGAGCATAAGCTTCTACTAATTTTTCTTCAAACATTCTTAATTCCGCTAAATCTCTATAAACTTTAACTAAAAAGTCTTTTGAATAAGTCATTCGTATTCCTCCTTGAAATGATTATTATAAGCTCTTATCTATTGGGTATGTGAATTGCTCTTTTATCAACTGCTAAAACTGCCTCTCTCATTGCTTCGGCAACTGTAGGATGTGCATGAATAGTCGCGATAACTTCATCTATAGTAGCTTCCATTCCGATAGCTAATGAAAATTCTCCAATCATATCTGTTGCTCTAGGCCCAACAATATGTGCGCCTAATATTTCTTTATATTTTTTGCCGGCTATTATTTTAATCATGCCGTCTTCTCCCATGATCATTGCTCTACCGTTTGCCGCCAAGGGGAATTTACCGACAATATAATCTACTCCCTGAGCTTTTGCTTCTTCTTCAGTTAAGCCTACCGTTGCAAATTCAGGTTTTGTATATACACAAGAAGGATTAGTCTTGCTGTCAAATAGATTGTTTTGACCTAATGCGTTTTCTGCAGCAATTTCGCCTTGTGCTGATGCAATATGGGCAAGCATTATTTTACCTATACAGTCACCAACAGCATAAATTCCAGGCACATTAGTTTCTAGCTTGTCATTTACGATTATTTTTCCTCTATCGTGTTTAATACCAGCCTTTTCTAATTTTAAAGCTTCTGTATTAGTTCTTCTTCCTATGGATATAAGGGCTTTTTCTCCTGTAAATACTTTCTTACTACCATCTTTCATTTCAACAGTAACTTCAACATTCGCTCCTACATCCTTAAAGGACATTACTTTAGAAGATGTATATATTTCAACGCCTTTTTTACTTAGCTTTCCACGAATTATTTTCGTTAGTTCGCCATCCATCATAGGTAGTATTTCATCTAACATTTCCACAACTGTTACTTTACAACCTAAAGTATTGTAGAGTGTTGCAATTTCAATACCTATAACTCCCCCGCCTACAATAACCATTGACTTTGGAACTTCTTGTAAGTCTAATGCTCCCGTTGAGTCGATGCATTTTTCTGAATCAATTCCGGGAATTGGTGGTTTGGCAGGTATAGAACCAGTTGCTATTATAAATTTATCAGCTTTTATTGTTTCGCTACCTTTAGCTGTTTTTACCTCTATAGTATCTCTGCTTGTAAAGGATGCTTCTCCGGAAACTAGCTTTACTTTATTTGCGGCCATAAGACCTTTGATACCATTTACCAATTGTTTTGTTGTTGCTTTTTTTCTTTCCTGAACTTTGGCGAAATCAACTTTTACATCCTTAGTGATAACACCGTATTTAGCTGCTTCTTTAGCTTCCTCATATAATTCTGCCGAATGCAGCAATGATTTAGTGGGTATACACCCTACGTTTAAACAAGTTCCACCTAAATTTTCTTTTTCTACTAAGGTGACCTCTCCGCCAAGCTGTGCAGCTCTTATAGCCGCTACATATCCGCCAGGGCCACCACCTATTACTACTACTTTTATTTTTTTACTCATAATTGCTCCTTTTCTATTTTTGTCGCGGTGCAAATATCGGAACCTCTAAGTCCTCATCAAATTCTCTGCCCATTATTAATCCTTCTATTTCTCCTATTACTAAATCTGTCGTCAACAGAACTTTTGTTCCTTCAACTAAATGACCACCGTGGGCATTTCCATAACGATCACTTAGGGTGATGTGTATATGAAGGTTTATTTCACCAGTTCTATCATGACAGATTAAGCCTGAGGCATTTGTCAACTCTATAGGTCCTGATAGGTGTAAAATTTCTCCGTATCCATATCCAGCTTTTTTTTCTGGTAGTTCAACGGGATTGCAATATTTTACGCCGTCTAAACTACCTATTGCACTTAATATTACACCGTTTTTAATTTGTTTTTCATTACATATTTCTTCTAAACCCTTTAACAAATCTGTGCCAGGCTTAAGTCTTATTGCATAGATTTTTTTAATATTTCCTTCTGCAATTTCCGCGAAATTTAACATAATATTCTCCTTGTATTTATTTATAAAGAAAGAGCTTAAGATAATTTTAATCATGTAGTTAATGTCTCAGACGAAATTATATATAAGCTCAACTTTAATTGTTAACAAATTACTACTATTTTAATTCATAAATCTTTACTATTTAATTCCCATTAAATTAGGTAGGATTAAAATAATATCCGGAACATAAGTTATCAGGAGTAGTACAGCTAATGATGCCAGTATAAATGGAACCACTGCTTTAGATATTTCCATCAAATCAACTTTAGACACACCGCAGGCCACAAACAAGTTAACTCCAACAGGTGGCGTAACTTGACCTATAGCAAGGTTAACTGTCATAACAACACCTAGTGCAATTGGATCATATCCTAATGCTGTGGCAACAGGTAGCATAATAGGCGTGAAAATGTAGAGGGCTGAAGTAGCATCTATAAAACATCCTGCAATTAACAAAATTATATTCAGCAACATTAAGAATACATATTTGTTTCCTGATACTTGAAGTAAGAAGTTACTTGCCATTTGGGCTATACCCTGTGTAGTAATAAACCAGGCAAAGAAACCAGCACATGCAACTATAAACATAACAATGGCAGAACCAACTGCAGATTCAATTAAAAGATAGTATAACTCTTTAACACTTATAGTTCTATAAATAAACATTCCAACTAATATTCCATAAACCGCTGCTACTGCTGCTGCTTCTGTAGGAGTAAAGAAACCACCGTAAATACCACCAAGTATAATAACTGGCATCATTAAACCCCAAAAAGCATCTTTGAAAGCTTCAAATTTTTCCTTGCCAGTAGCTTTTTCTTGTTGTTCAATATCCATATCTTTAACAATCCACAAGCTGACAATTATTAAAGCAAATCCAATAAGTAATCCAGGAACTATACCTGCAATAAATGTTTTTCCAATTGACACCCCTGCTATGGCACCGTAAACAACGAATGCTATACTGGGAGGGATTACTATTCCGAGAGCCCCTGAAGTAGCCATAAGGGCAGATGACATGCCTGCTCCATATCCTGCTTTAATCATAGCCGGTATAATGATTACACCTAAGGCCGCAACTGTTGCAGGACCTGAGCCTGAAATAGCAGCAAAGAAACAGGATGTAATAACACCAACTATTGCAAGACCACCCTTTCTGTGACCAACAAATTTGTTAGCTAAGTTTATTAGCTTTTCAGATATACCTGCTTTTTCCATAGTATTTCCAGCAAGTATAAAAAAGGGAATAGCAAGTAATGCGAATTTACCTATGTTTGCATATATCTGCATAGGAAACATATCAAGAGGCAAACCAATATATATCATTGCTGCTACTGATGCAACTCCCAAGCTTAATGCTATAGGAACATTCAATAATAGCAATACAATAAAGACAATAAATAACAATCCAGCAGTTGACATATTACTTTACCTCCTTTGAGTCTTTAAATATCTCAATTATCCATTGCGTATATCTAATAAATATAAAAAGTCCGCCTATAGGTATAAACATACCAAACCACCACTCAGGCCACCCTAAGGCTGGTGTTGTCATACCCATTCTTATTTCAGATTGAACCATTACGATTCCATATCTCACTAGGTAGTATGAGAAAAAGGCAGCAACAAACCATACTATTAAGGAAGCATACTTTTGGTACTTCTTCGGTATTAAATCAGTTAATATACTTAAACCTAAATGGCTCCCGGTTCTAGCTGCTTTTGCAGAACCTATTAAGGTTATGAAAATAAACATAGAGGTTGTTAATTCCTCCATAAAGGACATTGATAGTCCTAAGAATTTTCTAGATATAACATTTGCTACGGTGATAAATGTCATAATCAGGAGACCACCAGCTAAAATATAGTTTTCTAAACTATCTATTATTTTTTTCAATTTTTTCCTCCTTTGTAACTTTAATATAAGTCCTGTAAACAGGACTTATATCTTTAGTTTCCTCTAAATAAATCAATTAAATCAGCACCCATAATTGGTTCATATTCTTCATATACAGGCTGAACTGCTTCTCTGAAAGGTGCTTTTGCCTCTTCAGACAATACATTGATTTGCATTCCACCTGCTTTAAATTCTTCGATTTGTTCTTCTGCAAGTTCTCTGTTTACTTTAACTTGATATTCACATGCTTCTTTACCAGCATCTCTAAAAATTTGTTGTGTTTCTGCATCAAAACTTTCGAATAAGTCTTTGTTTATACCAAGTATAAGAGCATCATATGAATAATCCCACATAGTCATGTATTTTTGAACTTCATGAATTTTTGAAGTGTATATTGTATCGATAGGATTTTCTTGTCCATCAATAGTTCCCTGTTGTAATGATGTAAATACTTCAGCAAAGTTCATTGTTAGCGGGTCTGCTCCCAATGCTCTAAACAATGAAGTATACATCTTCATGCCGGGGATTCTTATTTTTAAGCCCTTCATATCTTCTAAAGATTCAATAGGTCCTGTGTTTGTAGTGATTTGTCTATATCCATTTTCACCAAAGCCTAAACCTACAACATTTTTCTCTAATAGTATTTCATTGATTGCCTCTCCTCCAGCTCCTGCTAAAGCAGCGTCAACATCATCAGTTGAGCTGAATAAGAAAGGTAAACTTATAACACCAAATCTTTCATCCATTATTGAATAAATAATGTTTGAGTGATAGGTTAAATCTGTTGCACCTGACATTAACATTTCTATACCTTTACCCTGGTTTCCACCTGAAAGTTGTTCATTAGGGTATACGTTAATTTGGATCTTGCCATCAGTTCTTTCGTTAACTAATTCTGCAAAATACAATGCACCTTTTTCCCAAGTTGAACCGCTTGCTGAAGTAACACTCATGTTTAGTACTTGTTTTTCACCACCGCCGGAACTGCCGCCGGAACTGCCGCCGGGTTGCTGTGTACCACCATCATTTCCACATCCTGTTAAGCCAATGCTTAAAACCATTACCGCTATTAATGTTATTGCTAATAGCTTTCTCATTAGTAATCCTCCTAAAAATAAATTATATTTTACATATACTATACTTGCAATTGATGTGCCAATTTTATTATAACCAGTCAGAAAGCTTTTATTTAGATAGAATATTTTATTTTGTGCAAGCTATATAAATTTAATTTAAAAATTTGTTCTTGAAATTGTTGATTTTTTGAGCACAATTTTGCCAAAAAAATTAACAGTGCTTATTTTTTTAGCACTGTTAATTTTTCTTTTAGGATGACAATAAATTGTATCTTTTTATTTTATTGTAGATAGTATTTCTAGTAACTTTAAGCAAGTTGGCAGTTGTAGTTATATTGCCTCCTGCTATATTCAAGGCTCTTTCTATAGCTCTTTTTTCTATAACTTCCAAAGGTTCAATTTCCGTTTCAGAAATGATTTCAGTAGTTAGATCTTTAGTATCTTCTACAGAAAGTTGTAGATCTTTATGGAAATTCTCTATGAATATATCTTTCTCGGTAATAGTATCTGTTTTGCATAGATTGACTGCTCTTTCAATTGTATTTTCCAATTCCCTCACGTTGCCTGGCCAACTGTACTGCATTATTTTATTCATAGCTTCAGGAGATATACCCCTTATATCCTTGTCCAATTTTAAGTTAAGCTTATTTATAAAGTGATGTATAAGTTCATTAATATCATCTTTTCTTTCTCTTAAAGGAGGTAGCATAACGTGAAGGACATTGATTCTATAGTATAAATCTTCTCTGAATGCTCCTTTTCTACATTCTTCGAATAAATCTTTGTTAGTAGCAGCAATAATTCTAACGTCTAAATCAAATACAGCATTTCCACCTATTCTGGTTAACTTCTTCTCCTGAATTACCCTCAGCAGTTTAACTTGCATATCTAATGGCATTTCACCAATTTCATCTAGGAAGATTGTCCCACCTTCAGCTAACTCAAATTTTCCGGTTCTCCCCTTCTTAGATGCACCCGTAAAAGATCCTGGTTCATATCCAAAAAGTTCCGATTCTAATAGTTCTCTGGGGATTGCTCCGCAGTTGATTGAAACAAAGGGCTGGTTTTTTCTTTGGCTGTAACTATGAATAGACTGGGCAATAAGTTCTTTTCCAGTTCCACTTTCGCCAGTTATTAAAACGTTTGACATACTTTTTGCAGCTGCTTTTGCTTTTGTAATACAATCTTTTATTTTATGGCTGGAACCTATTATGTCATCAAAGGAGAAATTTGCATATGCTCCATTCATTTTATTAACCAGTTTATTAACACGGTTTATTTTTCTAAATGTATCTACTACAGTAACTATATTTCCTTTATCGTCCTTTATAGGGACAGCAGTTTTAACAAAATGTGTTTTTTCCCCGGATTTTTTAGTTATTAAAAATTCTTTGTCTACATAACCTTTACCAGTTTTCAATACATCTAGTATTACAGGTTTAAAGTCCACTATGTCAGCTGCATGCTTTCCTATTGAACTTTCTCTATCTACACCTAGAATATCTGCACCTACCTGGTTCATAAACATTATAAAACCGTCTTTGTCTACTGTAAGTACTCCATCGATCATAGTTTCTACTATAGTACTTTCATATTTGTTTTTAGCCATTAACTGCTTATTTTCCTTATCTGCATCAAACCCTATACTAATTGCCTTAGCAGCGGCGGCAATCATACCTAGTGCGCTTTTGCTTACATTAGTTTTTAATCCTATAGCGGAAAAAACTCCAATAATTTCTCCATCGCTATGGATTGGGACGCTCAATGTAGTGTAATTATAATATGATTTACAATAATGTTCTTCGCCAACCAAGCATACAGGATTATTTTCTATAATGGAAGTAGAGATGGCTGTATTTCCATTAAATTTCTCTAAAAATCTTCCTCCTACAGGAAAGTTAACTGAATCGGTATGACCTTTACATTTCTTTTCTTTCAAAATATAGCCGTTTCTATTGACTAACATAGCAGAGATAAAAGGGTTCATGTACTCGGTTAAACTATCTAAAACGTATTCCGAACGTTCTATTAGATCTTTGTTTTCAGTTAATAATACATTTAGATCAAAACTGGAAATGTTGAAAAAACAAAGTCCACTATTAATATCTGTATTTTTTTCTTCACATCTTCTCCAACCCTTTAATACATAGTCTGGGTAGGTCTTAGCAGATACTTGTACCAAAAAATCACTCCTTATTAAATAAGTATTGTGTAAAAATTATACACTTTTTATTGCCCCTTGTCAAACACAATCACTTTTATTCTATTTTTTTTCCAAATATTGTTCAGAATTCGTCCTATATTCCCCATAATAAAAAGACAACAGCTAAAAGTAAAAGTTTAGCTGTTGCCTTATAATTTATTTATTGGAGATCTTTTATCTAAAGGTACATATTGTCAGGATCTTCTAGGTAACCTTTTAATTTTTTCAAAAATTCTGCTGCTGTAGCACCATCTACTACTCTGTGGTCAAAGGATAAACTAAGAACCATCATGGAAGCAGGAACTATTTGGTCATTTTCATTGACTATAGGTTTTCTTATGATTCTTCCTACTCCTAAAATTGCTGCTTCAGGTAAGTTTATAACCGGAGTAAATCCATCTACATCATAATTTCCTAAGTTGCTGATTGTAAATGTTGCACCGGCCATTTGATCTGGTGAAAGGGTATTTTCCCTTGCTTTTGTAATGAGTTCTCTAGTTTCTGCTGTTATTGCTCTTAAACCTTTTCTGTCGGCATCTCTTACTACAGGAACGATAAGTCCATCTTCTAATGCAACTGCTACACCTATATTTACTCTATCATGAATTATGAAACTGTCTTCTGTAATAGATGAATTCATTACTGGATAGCTTCTTAAAGCTGTCGCTGACATTTTTACTAATATATCAGTATAACTGAATCTTACATCAGTATTTTTTGCATTTAATTTATTTCTTAAGGCTATAGTATTG
Organism: Tissierellia bacterium; assembly: GCA_012518555.1. GTDB lineage: Bacteria > Bacillota > Clostridia > Tissierellales > Sedimentibacteraceae > Sedimentibacter. Next base: position 2,665 of record JAAYRW010000053.1, on the reverse strand, counting down.
TCTACATTAACCTCTGTAGTAATAGTAACGTGAGGTGCAATCTGTTTGTTTGCTTGCATTCTTTGACCTATTACTTTACGCATATTGCTTAATGGTTTAACTATGTCTCCTGGAACTTCTGTAACTACTGGTTGAGCTGCTTGACTTGCTGCCGGCTGAGCTTTTTTGCTTTCAGCTGCTGCTAAAACATCTCTTTGAATGATTCTTCCTCCTGGGCCAGAGCCAGAACCGGTTAATTCGCTTAATTCTACCCCTAAATCTGCTGCTGTCTTTTTTGCCAAGGGTGATGCTTTAATGCGTCCTCTTTCTGTTACTGCCTCTTGTTTTGGCTCTTCTTTTGGTGCAATTCCTGTTAGTTCTGTCTTAAGTTCTTCCGCCGTTGCTTCAGCTTCAGCAGCATCTAGAGGTAAATCTACTTCCTCACCTTCTTCACCTATTACTGCTAACAGGCCTCTTACAGGAATATCTTCCCCTTCTTCTGCAACTATTTTTAATAGGTAGCCATCTACTTCACTTTCTATTTCACTTGATAATTTATCTGTAGTTATTTCTACTAATACATCGCCTGCACTTACTTTATCGCCTTCTTGTTTTATCCATTTTCCAATAGTTCCTTCTTCCATGGTTAATCCAAGTTGGGGCATTCTAACTTCTGTAGCCATTATATCCCTCCCTATTTATTTAATACTTTCTTAACTGCTGTTACAATATCTTCTGGATGCGGGAAGAATGCATCTTCTAATGTTGGTGCAAATGGTGGTACAACGTTTAAGGCTGCTACTCGTGTAACTGGAGAATCTAATTCGTCGAATAATTCTTCTGTAATTTGTGCTGATAATTCTCCACCGTAGCCGCTTCTTTTTACACCTTCATGAACTATTACTACATTATGTGTTTTTGTTACTGATTCCTTTATTGCTTCCCAATCTAAAGGAACTAAAGTACGTAAATCTAATACTTCCGCATCGATACCCTCTTTGGCCAGTTCTTCTGCTGCTTCTAATGCAAAATACACTTGACGTGACCAGGTAATTATCGTTACATCTTTTCCTTCTCGCTTAATATCTGCTTTTCCTAAAGGAATTACATATTCTTCTTCCGGAACTTCTTCTCTCTTGGCATAAAGAAGTTTATGCTCTAAGAAAATTACAGGATCGTCATCACGGATAGCTGATTTTATTAGTCCTTTAGCATCTTCTGCCGTGGAAGGGCAAACTACCTTTAGTCCAGGTATGTGAGTAAATAATGTTTCTAAACATTGGGAATGCTGTCCCGCATTTCTTCTTCCGGAACCCATTGGCGCACGTACAACCATGGGCACTTTAACTTGACCACCTGTCATATATCTCATTTTTGCAGCTTGGTTCATAACCTGATCCATTGCTACACCTATGAAGTCTACATACATTAATTCAACTACAGGGCGTACTCCTCTCATAGCCGCTCCTACTGCCATTCCCGTAAATGAATTTTCACTTATTGGAGTTTCTATTACTCTATTTGGTCCGAATTCCTCTAAGAAACCTAGGGTAATAGCAAAAGGGCTTCCCATTGCTCCAAGGTCTTCACCAATCATAATTACATTTTCATCTCTTGCCATTTCTTCACGCATACCTTCTCTTATGGCTGCGCTAACACTCATTCTTTTCATTATCTGGCTACACTCCTTTCATTATCACTTGCATAAACATCTGTAGTAACTTCGCTTGGATCTGGAAGAGGAGAGTCTAAGGCAAATTGAACTGCTTCTTCTATTTCTTTATCCATTGCTTCTTCTATAGCTGTAAGTTCTTCTTCACTATACCCTTCTTTTAATAGGTAGCTTTTGAAATTATCTATGGGATCTTTCTTTGCCCATTCTTCCGCTTCTTTCTTATCGCGGTAGTTTGCGGGATCTCCTTCGTAATGGCCTCTTACACGCCAAGTCATACATTCAACTATTGAAGGACCCTTTCCTGCACGGGCACGGTCTACTGCTTTTTTAACAGCTTCGTAAACTTCCAATGGATTGTTACCGTCTACAGTTACACCAGGAATGTTGTAGGCTACGGCACGTTCTGCAATTGTTTCTGTATTAGTAACTGTATGGATATTTACTGAAACTCCGTAATTATTATTTTCACACAAGTATACTACAGGAAGGTCCCAGGCTGCTGCCATGTTTATTGATTCATGGAAGGTACCTTGGTTTGATGCAGAGTCTCCAAAAAAGGCAACCGTAACTTCATCTGTCCCCCTGATTTTTGATGTAAGTCCGGAACCTGTAGCTATAGGGATACCTGCTCCCACTATTCCGTTAGAACCTAATATTCCCAAAGATACGTCAGTAACATGCATGGATCCGCCTTTTCCACCGCAATATCCAGTTTTCTTTCCAAATAGTTCTGCCATCATTATGTCTGATTTTGCTCCCTTAGCCAAAGAGTGTCCGTGACCTCTATGGGTTGAAGTCATAAAATCTGTTTTTTCTAATGCTTCACAAACGCCTACTGCAACTGCTTCTTGGCCTATGGAAGTATGAATATTTCCGTATAACATTCCTTTAGTGAAATATTCTGTTAATCTTAATTCAAATTTTCTTATTCTTAACATCATTTCATACATGCCAAGAAGTTTCTCTTTTGAATACTTTTTATTTTTCAAAGTATAACCACCTTTCTTTTTT
>JAAYRW010000052.1 GCA_012518555.1 Tissierellia bacterium | reverse complement strand
TCCATGCAATCAAAGAGCATAAACCCATTAATGCCTGCCTTGCAAAGTAATTGGCTTACAATACATGTAGGTACGGCGGTTATTTCTTACGGTTCCTTTGCAGTTGGTTGCGGATTAGCAGTTATGTACCTAATAAACGAAAAAAGGATGAACAATATAAATAGTAAGTTGCCTGATGTAGAAGCTTATGATTATTTAAGCTATAGGATAATTGCATTCGGATACTTGATGTTGACAGTAGTAATTGTAACAGGTGCTATTTGGGCTAAATATGCATGGGCAAGGTATTGGGCATGGGATCCGAAAGAAACCTGGTCCTTGATTACATGGTTAATTTACTCGGTATATCTTCATCTTAGATTTAACAGAGGTTGGAAAGGAAAACCAGCAGCATGGTTTGCAGTAATTGGCTTTGCCTGCGTAATATTTACATTTATTGGAGTTAATGTATTGTTGCCGGGACTTCACAGTTATAAATAGTATCTGTTGGCACAAGGAATGTCCCTGTACTATGAAATCTTTCCTTATAGGGGATGATACTTAAAAAATATTTTATAGAAGGTGAAATATTGAAAGAAAATAAATTAATTGCTGATGTAAGCACAGTAACAACAATGATAAAGATTTATTGTAAAGGAAATCATGGCAGAGAAGAATTATGTGTTGAATGCCTTGAATTAGCTCAATATGCGGAAAAGAGAGTTAAAAACTGTAAATTTGGCCATAAGAAACCTGTGTGCGCAAAATGCACGGTCCATTGTTACAAACCGGAAATGCGTGAAAAGATAATACAAGTAATGAGATATTCCGGTCCTAAAATGATTAAGCATCCTGTTATGCTGTTAAGACACGTTAAAGACAAACTTATATATTAACTTTTAAAAAAGGAGGATCATGAGATCTTATGAATCATATATCCTGGAATACCACAAAAAGATGTAATTTATATTGTAAACATTGTTATAGAGAATCAGGTCCTGAAAAAATGGATAATGAATTATTAACTGAAGAAGGAAAAAAACTCTTAGATCAAATGGTTAAAGCCGGAATGAGAGTAATCGTACTAAGTGGCGGAGAACCAATGTTAAGAGATGATATATTTGAAATTATAGATCATGCTAAATCTATAGGCATGACTGTGCTTATGGGAAGTAATGGAACACTTATTACTAAAGAAAAAGCAGAAGAACTGAAGAGTAGCGGTTTAAGCGCAATTGCAATAAGTATAGATAGTTTAGATCCTGAAAAACATAACAACTTTAGAGGTTCAGATACAGCTTTTCAAAAAGCAATGGAAGGTGCTAACAATTGTTTAGCTGCAGGCATTAAAGTTCAATTAAACTGTACTGTTACAAAAGAGAATTTAGATGAAATAGAAGAGATTGCAGATTTTGCCTCTAAATTAGGAGCTTCATCCAGTCACATGTTATTTTTGGTAGACACAGGAAGAGGAAAAGAAATAAAAGAAGCTTCTATAGATATAGAAGAATACAAAAAAGCAATAAACAGGATTATTGATAAGGACTTAGAGTTAGATATTTTACTAAAGCCAACCTGTGCCCCTCAATACAAGGTTGAATCTATCTTAAGAGGAATCCAACAGCAAAAAAATACTAGTAGAGGATGTATTGCAGGTATAAGTTATTGTTCTATTCTTCCTAATGGAGATGTTCATATATGTCCCTATGCACCAGTTAAAGTAGCCAGCATAAGGGAAGAGTCCTTTGATTATATTTGGGAAAACAACGAAGTTTTTAATCAATTAAGAGACTATAAAAACTACAAGGGCGAATGCGGTCATTGCCAATATATAAATATTTGTGGAGGCTGTAGAGCAAGAGCTTTCAGTAGCACAGGAGATTGGTTGGAGGAAGATCCCTATTGTTTATTAAAATATAAGGAGGCTTAAAATGAAGTATAAAATGTTAAATGTAAGAGATATAGCTACAATTGCAATGTGTATAGCAATTGCAGTAGTTTTAGGGAAAGCTGTAGGAATATTTCATAAAATACTTCCATTTTCCCGAGGAATTATCAATGCACCATTTTTTAGTTTCATTATAGCAATGATGTTGTATAAAGTCAGAAAACCCGGGGCTGTATCCTTATTTGGCATAGGATATGGATTTATGATGGCAAGAATGTCTATGTTTGGAACCATATCCATAGCAGTAGGAGGTATTGCAGCAGATATAATTATAAGTATAATCCTTAGAGATTTTACATCTGATATGAAGATAGCAATTTTTTCGCCGATTTATTCTGTATGTGGAATTATTTCAACTTTTATAATGACAACCTTTTTTATAAAAAGTTCCTTGTATAGCTTTGGTGGGACTATTGTCATGGTATTAAGTGCAGCATCGGTTTATGTAGCAGGAGCAATAGGGGCATTCTTAGCAATGAAGCTCTACCGAACAAGAATTGGCAAATGCCTTCCTAACTGATCTTTAATCAACTATATCAATTCCTGATTCTTTTAGGATTTAAACCTAAAGAATAAGTTCACCTTTGGAATTAATGTTTAATTTAGAATAAATATGTTTCGTATGAGTTTTAATAGTATTGATGCTTGAACATAATTTTTCTGCAATTTCTTTAGCCTTATATTGTTGGGCATATAAATTAATACGGTGCGCTCTGCAGGAGAGAGAGTTCTAATGTTTTTCAAAAATTCATTAAGAATTTGAGAATTAGAGTCTGTCTCTTTTTTGCTGTGAGTGTTCTTGGTTGAAAGAAATTCTGTATTTAAGGCAATGTCAACGCTTTCAGACTAGCACATATAGGCATTTATATGGAGTATTTGAAAAATATTATGAATCTGAAATTAAAATGCCTAATTGGCATGAAAGTTTAATCAAGGAAGCAACCTCTAAGTATTAAAATTTATTAATGAGTAAGGAAGTTGGAATTACTGTGCTTTAGATTTAAGGATTCTTGCATTGTTTTTGTGCCATGTAAGATATTCGTTTAGCATTTGGGAAGAAGAATTGATTATTTGTGATTTTTCTATTCCTTCTTTTAAGGCTATAGCGCTTACTTTAGATGTTTCGCCTACATTGTAGCAAATATGTGCATCGCTGTTAATGCTTACTAATACCTTATATTCCTTGCATAGTCTAGCAATTTGTCTACATATTTTAGGGCTTCCGGGCCGAACTATAAAAGAACTGTTATTAAGTTCCAAAGCTTTATTATATTCTTTAGCTGCACCAACTACTCTTTCAAGATCGATTGGGAATTTTGGATTATCAGGATGTGTAATAACATGAACGTAAGGATTTTTAATTGCAGCTACCATCGCTTCAGTATTTTCTTCCTTAGTAGTGCCTTCATATCCTGTTCCTTCGTGTAGTCCTGCCAATACAATATCAAGGTAATCAGCCATAACAACATCTGGCATATCAAGGCTACCATCACCATCTAATATATTTGCTTCTACTCCTCTTAATACTTCCACTCCCTCAATTGTTCTGGGTAAAGATATCATATTTGTAAAATGGTATAGATGAGGAGCACCAGGCATATTCAATCCATGGTCTGTGATTGCAATAGTTTTTAAGCCTTTTTCTTTTGCTTTTTCTACATTTTCTTTAATTGTACTGTAGCCATGTCCACTTGCTACCGTATGAACATGTAAATCTGCTTCTAATTTTATCATTTTTTCACCTCTCTTTTTTATTATATTTAAAATTATTTTATTAGAAAAACAACTTTATTTGATTCTATTATCTCATGGCTATTAAAAGTAGGTATATACTTTGTGTGAAATTCAAGTAAAATCAAAGACGGGGAATTTATTTATTATAGAGACAATGAGCATATTATAACTCAAAAAAGCAATATTTGCAAATTCGACATGGTTTACCAGCTCAAAAGAGCCATGTTACGATAAAAGTAAAAGTTAATTAGCTATTAAATAACTTAATTTCTGAAATTTGTGTTATTATAGTATTATATTAAAATAATATTGAAGCAGACAAATATAGGAGTGAATAATGGAAGCAATTTTTAAGAAAAAATATACTGTTCAAGTAAGTGAAATTGATTTTAAGCAAGAGCTTAAATTAAGTTCCTTGTTCGTATATTTGCAGGATATGGGAACGGAGCACGCTAATAATTTAGGTGTAGGAAGAAATGTCATACAACCAAAATACGGAGTAATATGGGTACTAACTCGTATTAGAGTAGATGTAATGAGATATCCAAAATTTAAGGAAGAAATCACAATTGAAACTTGGCCGGAACAGCCTGAAAAAATAGAGTTTAACAGAAATTTCTTGGTATATGGTGAAGATGGAAATATAATTGCCAAGGCTTTTACCCAGTGGGTTGTAATTGATTCCAACAGCAGAAGGTTAAGAAGAAGCCGTATAATAGAAGAGAAATTTCCTGAAGTTGAAAGAGAAAGGGCTATTGACTGTACCTTAGGCCAAATAAAGCCCCAGGGAGATCTTGAACTTAGTTGTAAAAAAACTGTCGGATATAGTGACATTGACATTAATGAGCATTTAAACAATGCAAGGTATATTGATTATATTATGGACTGCTTTAGCGTGGACATACATAAAAAACATTCCGTCAAATCAATTGAAGTTAATTATATGCATGAAGTATTGCCGGGAGAAACTATAGACCTTTATACCGCAAAGGGTATTGAAGAAAATCCTGTTTACATAGAAGGGAAAAAAGAAGATAAAACATCATTTAAAGCACAAATTACAATTGAATAATTTTGAAATATAGTGCTTGGAATAATCGGGAGGGAAACTGCCATGGGCTACGACTTTGATATTTTGGAAATAAATAATACTATAGCTGATACTATCGATGATCATTTTTTAGTTTGTAACTTAGATGGAAAAATTATTTTTTCTAACAAGGCCATGGAGTCTAACTTAGGTTATACTAATATGGAGTTAAAAGGAAAGAGCTTTTTAGATATTATTGCCGGTATTCACAAAAATAGGGCTGGTGATTTTTTAAAAAGCGTATCTGAAAAACCATCAGATTGGGAAGAGTTTTTATTTAATTGTAAAGAGGGACTGACAAAATTAAATATTAAAATATTTCAGAAAAATAATTATATATATATTTATGGAAATGAAAAGTATGTAGAATATGAAAGAATAAGGAGAAGGTTAGATATTGAAATTACAAATGCAATTAAGATTCATAAACAGTCTCTACCTAAGAGTCTTCCCAATACAGAAAAGATCTCTTTTGCCTCCTTATATATTCCGGCACAAGATTTAGGCGGAGATATTTTTGATGTATTTAAAGTAGATAACGGTTTATTGAATGATTATTTTGAACAATATGTATGCTTTATAGCAGATGTGTCGGGACATGGATTAGACAGTGCTATGTTGGCTATTTTTGTTAAAGAGACTATAAACAGTTATTTCAGGCTTAAACATATACCGGGACAAGTGTTGTCACCAAAAGAAATCATGGACTTTTTTGTTGAGCATTATATGAAAGAAGGGTATCCAATTGAATACTTAGTATGTATTTTTTTAGTTGTATTTGATTTAAAAACTGGTGAGCTAACCTATTGCAATGCCGGCTTTCATATGTGTCCACTGCTGGTGGTAGACAAAGACCATGTAGTTGAGCTTAACAAGGGAGGACTTCCTATTTCAACGGCCTTAGATATTGAATTGTATGATTATAAGGATCATTCTTTACAGCTGTCTTCGGAAATGACATTGTTCATTATGTCTGATGGATTGCCGGAACAAAGATCCCACAAAAAACCTTATGAAGATAGACTGAAAAAATTTATTACTGAAATTTACAATCTGAAACCAGCTCATATTGTAAAAAGAATCCATGAAGACTTTAATAATTTTACTAAATATGAAAAAATAAATGATGATATAACTTTAGTTGTAGTTAAACTACTGGAAGATTGAGCTAGCTGTGAATATTATTGATAGTTAGGAAACAAAGGAGGAATAGTAATGCAGGAAATATTGGATGGAATTTTACATGCTATTGAAGATGAGATACAATCCCAAAAACATTATCAAATCTTATCTGAAAAAGCAGATGACCCAAAAGTAAAAAAGTTCTTTCAACAATTAAAAATTGATGAGGAAAATCATGAGAAGTCTCTAAGAACTCGTTATGAAGCTTTTAAAAAGCTGTCAAAAGCTAATATAAAGAAAGTTGGCGATGAAAGCAAGGATAATTAAAATGCTCTATGGACTCATATAGCGCCACTTAAAAAGCGGGGATACTTAAAAACTGATAGATGGTATTCTACCATCTATCAGTTTTGTTATTTATTTTTTCAAATTATGTTCTTTAATGAAGTCTTCTAATATTTCATTAAGGTTTGGACTTGTAATTTCATCTAATTCATAATGTACGCGGGTAGAAGGTTTATTAATTTTGATAATTCTTGTTAAATCAATAGGAGTTCCTATAATTACAGAATCGCAATCTGTATTATTAATTGTTTCTTCTAAGTCTTGTAATTGTTGTTTACCGTATCCCATAGCAGGTAACAATATGCCTATATTAGGATAATCACTAAAAGTATCTTTAAGTTTTCCAACAGTGTAAGGACGAGGGTCAACAAGTTCACCGGCACCAAATCTTTCTGCTGCAACTGTTCCGGCACCTATTTTCATTTCGCCGTGAGTTAAAGTAGGACCATCTTCTACTACTAAAACTCTTTTACCCTTGATAATTTCCGGATTGTCTACGCTTATTTTAGATTCTGCCTTTATAATTTTAGCATTTGGATTTACTTTTTTAATATTTTTTTCTACTATAGAAATAGATTCAGCGCTGGCACTGTCTACTTTATTTATAATTGCTAGATCAGCTAATCTTAAACTAACTTCTCCAGGATAGTAACTTAGTTCATGACCGGGGCGGTGGGGATCTACTACAGTAACAGTTAAGTCTGCTTCATAGAAGGAAAAGTCATTGTTTCCCCCATCCCAAAGAATTACATCACAACCGTCAGGATCTTCTTCTGCTGCAGCTAGTATATCTTCATAATCTACACCAGCATAGATAATATTTCCTCGTTCTACATGAGGTTCATATTCTTCCATTTCTTCTATAGTACACTTATGTTTCTTTAAATCTTCTACTGTAGCAAATCTCTGTACCCTTTGGGCAACTAGATCACCATAAGGCATGGGATGTCTCACTGCCACAACTTTAAGATTATTTTCCATTAAAACTTCAATAATTTTTCTTGATGTTTGACTTTTTCCTGAGCCGGTTCGTACGGCACAAACTGAAATTACAGGCTTTGAACTTTGAAGTGAAGTACTTTTAGGTCCAAGTAGAGTAAAATCAGCCCCTGTAGCATTAACTATGGCAGAGATTTCCATTACAGCATCATACTTTACATCACTGTAGGCAAAAACACATTCATCTACATTAAGCTCTTTAATTAATTCAGCTAGTTTGTCCTGAGGATAAATAGGAATTCCATGAGGATATAGCTTACCGGCTAATTCTGAAGGGTATTTTCTATTATCTATATCCGGTATTTGAGCAGCAGTAAATGCTACTACATTATAAAGGTCATTGTCTCGATAATAAGTATTGAAATTATGAAAATCACGACCGGCAGCTCCTATAATAATTACGTTCTTTTTATTCATTTTTATACTCCTAAGTTTAATTTTTATACCTTATATCTTACACCTAAAATATTCATATGTAAAGTTTAAAATAATTTTTAAACACAAAAAAACCCTTGATGTACCAAGGGCTTTCCTATTAATTTGTAAACATTTGTGTCCAATAAGGTCTTCCGCTATTTACATAACCGACACCTATTTTTGAAAAGTTAGGTGATAATATATTCGCTTTGTGGCTTTCAGAATTCATCCATGCTCTTACAACTGCCTCAGGAGTACTTTGACCTGCTGCAATATTTTCACCCCATGCGCTCCATTTAACACCAAATTGGGTAAGCATGTTTCCGGCACTGCCGTAAGTTGGTGATTGGTGGGCAAAATAATTGTTATCTGACATATCTTTAGATTTTGCTCTCGCTACATTAGAGATTGCTGAATCTAATGTAAGAGGCGCTAATCCTACTTTTTGTCTTTCAATATTTACAAGTTCAGCTACTTTTTGCTCATAATTTAAATTTGATGAAGTAGGAGCAGTTGCTCGACTTGTTTCAACTTCTTCTGTATAAGTTTGAGCTCTGTTATTTACAGTAGCCTCATGACTATAAGTGTTTGTCTGAGAATCGGTATTAGCCGGTTCATAATTATAATTATTAAAGAAATCAAAAAAGTTAAAGTTTGTATAATTTATTCTTTCAACAGCGAATGCAGTCCTTGAAGAAAGAGCTAACATTAATGCAAATGATATTGCCATAATTCTTTTTTTCATAATGGTCTCCTTTTACTTTATTTAACCCCTTACACTTAGATGTTAATTTAAAGTGGGGGGCTAACTTTTGGTTGCTAATGGATTATAACACGCGAACTTTAGTAATAAAAGAATCAATTTAATGTTCTTTTGGTAAATATAACAATATTATTACACAATTATGAACGAAAATAAATATATTACAAGTATATTACAAAAATTCGCACACAATTTGGATTGGATGGTGTGATTTAGTAGAAAATATTTGCCAATATAGAAGGTTGAAACAAATTACAATAGTAGGATACACTTATATGTAACAATGACTTACTATTGTATTAAATAAAATATAAGTAAATGTGCAGGATAAGCTAGGTAGAATGATATTTGAAGGAATTTGTTACTGACCCCTTGCTCATTGTTGTAGAAATAAATTGGTACTAGTGCAAGGACTGAAAATTCTTGTATCCATCCAATGGAAAGATTTATAAGTATCATTATTAAAGCTAGAATCGTAAATCTTTTTTTCTTAGGAAAGTCTTTTGCAAAATAAAATGCCAATATATATATTATGCCGATAAGTTGATAGTCAGTTCGCAAAAGAGTAGCTAGCATACAGGAAAGCACAATAACCGTCTTTCGACTTAAGTTATATCTTTCATTTTTATTTTCTAAAAAATACATAGTTACTAATCCGATGAAAAGAGTAAAAAATATATTTTGATGCTCAAATCCTATTCTGCCGTAAAATGCTAAATCAAAAGGGAGTTCTGATATAAAGGCAAATATTAATAATCTTTGAGCATATTTTTTAATATTGCTTGTGTGGATAAATCCTTCTACAAGTAAAAAGCAATATATGGGAAATGCTAAGCGCCCTATTATTCTATATATATTTATATTGCTTTGAAAAATGGCTCCATAATGATCTATTATCATTGTGGAAAGTGCAATTAATTTCAGAATTAATCCGTTCATAATATCTCTCTTTGATTTTTATTAAAAGTATATCATTTTAATATGGAATATCAAGAAAATAAATAAAGGCAGTTTTCGTAGACTGCCTTTTAGTTAGGAGTTTTATTAGGAGTTTCAATGGGTACAGAGGATTAATTATGCTAACATTTTTAATATTGATTCCTTCGCTTTTACACCAACGGTTTTATTAACAACTTTTCCATTTTTAATAACTGCTAAGGTAGGTATGCTCATTATACCGAAAGCTGAGGCTAATTCAGGTTGTTCATCAATGTTAACCTTTCCCACTTTCGCTTCGGAAATTTCACCGGCTATTTCATCTACAATTGGTGAAATCATTCTGCAAGGACCACACCAGGATGCCCAAAAATCTAACAATACAGGTTTATTTGAATTTAAAACTTCCTTTTCGAAGTTTTCACTTGTAATTTTTATTGCGCTCATACTCTTATCTCCTTTTGAAATTTTAATTCTATATATTATTTAGGTTATTACAATTATATTATTTATTGTTAGTATAGTGATTATTAAATTTAACTGCAGTAACTCAGTTACAAATGTATTAAAAAATATTAAAGGGATATAATTAAAAGGGAGGTTAGGATGAAAGAATTATTTTTAAAAACAGAAAATGGTTTAATTCCTTTGGACAGTGAAATAATTGAAAAGTACAATTTAGTAGAAGGAAGGAAATCTCCTTTTACACGCTACTATGTAGTTGACAAAACAGGAAATAATAAATTTGATAAGGTTAAAATAGATGTGCCGGTTGATGAAATGCCTGAAGGCGAAGGGTTAGAAGACGACGAAATCGTAGAATTTTCTGAAACAGGGGCGATTTTATCTCAGTCAGAAATAATTGACTTTTCTCAAGGAACAGACAACGGTTGAATTAGTTTCCTCCGACAAATTACTATATAGATGCCTAAGAATAAGAGTTCTTAGGCATGTTTTTTTGTTTTTTGAGTTAAATAATTCAATAGGAACAAATAGCTATTGACAATTGAGCATTCATTCAACTATAATATAGAAAACAGTTGAATAGCCATTCAACTGAGTGATATAAGTATCTTAATTGTAGGAGGGTACATGAAAAAAGAAAAAGATATAGTTTGTGATTGTGAAGCAATTCATGCTGATATAGTTAATGAGGTTAAAGAAAGAATGCCTTTAGATGAAGATATATATGATTTGTCAGATTTTTTCAAAGTATTAGGCGATAGTACAAGAATGAGAATTATATGGGCATTAGATGAAAGTGAAATGTGCGTCTGTGATATAGCAGTTCTATTGAATATGACAAAGTCGGCTATATCTCATCAATTACGAGCCTTGAGAAATGCAAATTTAGTAAAGTTTAGAAAAGAAGGTAAGACAGTTTTTTATTCTTTAAAAGATGATCACGTAAGAGATATTTATGAAATAGGAATGGAACATATAAGAGAAAAATATTTAGGAGGACAGAATGAAAAAAGTATTTAAACTGAGAGGGTTAGACTGTGCTAATTGCTTAGCCAAGATGGAAAGAAAGATAAGTAAATTAAAAGGAGTTAAAGAGGTTACATCTAACTTCTTTACGGAAAAAATAATTATAGAAGCAGACGAGGATAGAGCTGTCGAAATAGAAACTGCCGCATCAAAGATTATAAAAAAATATGAGCCGCAAATTGAAATAAGTATCGAATAGCGGAGGGTCATATGAAAAAAATGTTTTGGAGATTGATAGTAAGTGGAATATTTTTCATATTAGGAATGATAATAAGCAGTAGCAGTATTAAATTAATTATGTTTGCAATAAGCTATATTCTTGCAGGCGGAGACGTAGTTAAGAGAGCTATTTATAATATAAAAGAAGGAGAAGTTTTTGACGAACATTTTTTAATGTCAGTTGCATCTATTGGTGCATTTTTAATAGGTGAAGCACCGGAAGGGGTAGCAGTAATGCTATTCTACCAAGTGGGGGAAATGTTTCAAGACTATGCAGTGGGAAAATCACGAGAATCTATTGCAAGCTTAATGGATATAAGACCGGATTATGCAAATGTAAAAGTAGGTGATGAATTAGTAAAAACATCTCCGGAAGATGTGGAAGTAGGAGATATTATTCTAGTAAAGGCAGGAGAAAAAGTTCCTTTAGACGGGATTGTTATAGAAGGCAGCTCTATGATTGATACTTCTGCATTAACCGGTGAATCTCTACCCAGGGATGTAGGAGAAGGTAGTGAACTGCTGAGCGGATGCATTAACTTAAATGGAGTAATTACAGCCAAAGTTACTAAAGAGTATAGTGAATCTACAGTAAGCAAAATTCTTGACTTAGTGGAAAATGCAAGTAGTAAGAAATCTAAACCGGAGAGGTTTATCACTAAGTTTGCTCGAGTTTATACACCTATAGTAGTTTTAATTGCTCTTATTCTTGCCATAGTCCCGCCATTGATAACTAATTCAACTTTTAATCAATGGATTTACCGATCCCTGGCATTCTTAGTTGTTGCTTGTCCATGTGCTTTAGTAATTTCTGTTCCTCTTAGTTTTTTCGGAGGAATAGGAGGAGCTTCTAGAAAAGGAATTTTGGTAAAAGGCGGAAATTATTTAGAAGCTATGGCGAAAACCGAAATCGTTGTATTAGACAAAACCGGCACCCTTACGAAAGGTATTTTTAAAGTTCAAAAGATAGTAACAGATAGTTCACCGGATGAATTGCTTAAACTAGCTGCTTATGCAGAAAACTATTCCAATCATCCTATATCCGCATCCCTTAAAGCAGCTTATAAGAAAGAGATCGATAGTAGCCTTATATCTAATGTAGAGGAAATTCCCGGTCATGGTGTAGTTGCTCTAGTAGATGGAATAAATGTATTGGTGGGGAATGACAAGTTAATGAATAAGTACAATATTCAATACAATAATAATATAGAAGACGGAACAGTGGTTCATGTAGCTATAGACGGTAAGTATGCAGGATATATTTTGATTTCAGATGAAATAAAAGAAGATTCTCACATGGCAATAAAAGGATTAAAAGAACAAAATATCAATAAGATAGTTATGCTTACAGGAGACAGTCAAACCGCTGGTAAAAATATTGCCGAAGAACTGGGAATTAGCAAGTATTACACTCAACTTTTACCTGGGGATAAAGTTGAAAAGCTAGAAGAATTAATTTCTAAAAAATCAGAAAGAGCTACACTCTTGTTTGTAGGGGATGGTATTAACGATGCTCCCGTATTGGCACGAGCCGATGTAGGTGTTGCAATGGGAGGTCTGGGGTCAGATGCTGCAATAGAAGCTGCAGACGTTGTTATAATGAATGATGAACCATCAAAGCTTATACAAGCTATAAAAATCTCACAAAAGACCTTAAAAATTGCAAATCAAAATATAGTATTTGCTATATCGGTAAAAGTTTTAATTT
>JAAYRW010000051.1 GCA_012518555.1 Tissierellia bacterium | reverse complement strand
CCTTGATTAAAGTTAGTTACATTTGGAGAAGAATAAACTCCTAAATATAGCCTCGTTTGAGTAGAATTCGTTCCCAAGCTAGTATAGAAAGCTGGTTGAGAGCCAAAATTGTAATTTGTATTGATAATACTGTAATCATTTTGTTTGCAAACAGTTCTTACTTTAGTATAGGCTAAGACTCCTCTTGCTGGCGATAGGTCTCTTCTTGCGAAATCAATAAAAACAATAGCTCCCCTTAAATCAGGGATAGAAGTTCCCATATAGGCTTGAACTCCTGTTAGGGCCGTGCCGCTAAACTTATCTGACCTAGAATCGTCGTGATAATAACAAGTTAGGGGGAGTATACGTTTAGCCGCTGTATCTACTGCCTCCTGGAAATAAGCAATGGTTTTTTCATCTAAGGAAGAATTGGTGGGGCAGGGCTTAATTATTGGAGTCGGAAAATCACCTTCCCAGCCTCTCCAACCTAAATTAATAAAATCTTTCTCATTAGCTCCTCTCTTTTGAGTAATTTCAGTTACAGGAATGGGGACATAATCGGTAAACGAAAAAATTGATTCTATTAAATTTTGACCCACATTTCCAAGGTATTTGATATATTGATCATAATATCTCTGAAAAGATATGCCGGGAATATTGCGAACTCCTTTAGCCATTACTGAAAGATTTCTTTGAACCGTGGCAGGAAGTTCATCAAAGCGTGTTACTATTGGTGGGTTGTTTATAAAAGTATTGTTATTAACATCGATTTCAATTATTTTACCGGCTATTTCCATAATATCTTGGCTTAAATTAAAGGGGTCATAAGCTGAACCTCCATCTCCTGTCGTTAGTATGAGTTTACCAGTTTCAGGTGAGAAATTTAAACTATTGACGCCATTATGATTCATAAAGGGTCTTCTTAAATTTAATAGAGTGCGTCTTTTTTGAGCTTGGCCATATTATTAATTATGGGGCGTAAATTTACATTAATCTTTTTCAATAACTACACTCCTTTTATGGTTTTATTATAATGTATGTTTAGAAATATTTTCTTAGTACAAATGAATAGCTTTTCCATGGATACATATTAGGATCTGAACCATTTCTTATTGTAATAAAACATAAGTTTTGCTATACTTAACAGAAGATAAAAAGTATGTTATAAGCGGGGAATTAATTAGAATATTGTGTCACGAATTAATATGAAGCTAGTAACATATAAAGGAAATCGATTAAAAAATAAATGGGGAGAATTATAGATGAAGTTTATTAAAGATATCTACATAGCTTTATTGAATTTATTTAACTATCCATATATTTCAAAGGAACTTTTAAATTTAAAAGGCCCTATATTGCTTCATATAAGCGATACTCCCGTAGATATTTATAAGTATATTTTTAGAATTGTAGATATTCTAAAACCAGAATTTATCGTACACACAGGTGATTTGGCAGATAATATTAAGTTGGAAATTTACAAAGATAGAATTGATCCCTACTTTAAAGGAGTTAAGAAGCTAATAAAAGGTTTAGAAAAATACGAATATTCAAAAAATTACTATGTATTAGGCAATCATGATGATTATGAAACTGTCAGTCAATTGACAGATAGAGGAATAATTCTCCAAGAAGGTATATTACTAATAGATAATTGTAGTTTGACAGTAGGTCATTATTATAAAGAAATTTCCTACAAGGTAGATTTCAATCTATATGGTCATGATTTTGAGCCAAATTACGAAAAAAATGAAACAATCGGTTTAAATGGTTTACTAAATATAAATATAATAGACTTGTCAACTAAAAAGGTTTTTCATCTAAAATATCCCATAGGGACAAATACAGCGAGAGGTATGGAATTAAAAAGAACTGGATTATAATGAAGGGGGCATAAAATGTTATTATTTAGGATGGGACCGCGTTATTTATTTATTAGAACTGAAAAGACTGATGAAATGGTAAATTTCTTAAAAGTAAATCTTAATGGAGAAACTACAGAATTTATGGAAGGATTCGCTAGGGCTTCAGAAAACAGTAGCCTTTGTTTTATAACGGATACTAGTCATGAAAAGACGAGAGTAGAAGATGCGAAAGAAATAGTTTTTATTGATGATGTTGCTTCAGTTATACTATCTACAATTATTAATAATGGTGGGCATAGCCTATTGCATAGAATTGACATGGGTCCATCCCATATAGTTATGCGTGTTGCCGGTGATGACGATAAACTAATAGATAAAATAAATGATTTCTTTTCTGGTAGAAAAGTTGGCTTAATAGATGGCATCAGTTCAGGGGAAAAGGATGATACTATTATAGCTTTTACAAAAAAGATAATTACCGATTCTGTTGCTCCGTCAGATTTTTTACCTACAATGGTTTTAATTTCACAGCCATCTAATGAAGTAAGAGAAAGATTACGCTTAGAAGGATTAAGGTTAATTACTCAGAGCCTAAAAGATGGTCAGTGGTATGAACTTAGAATAAATATTTATGATTCTACAGGCAAGTATAAGGAAAATTATGATAGACTTATATTCATACTAACGAAATTAGAAAAAGGAATGATTTTGGGGGAAAGTTGGACCAAGGATTATGCGGTCTTGCTTTATTCGGTAATGACATACCAAGTTAGGTTATTTACATTTTTTACACCCCACGAAATCAAAAAGATTCTAATGGCATTAGAATATACCCTTGATGGCAAAAGGTTAGTTGACTTTGACCTATACTATAAGAATAAAAAAGTTTATTGGAGTGAAGTTAATAAATTCAGAATTAGAAAGGATAAGGCAGCTAAAGCATACAGACAAGACCTATATGAAAAACTTAAGCCAGAAGATATAAAAACATTAGAGGCTATGGAAAAATCCATCATTGAAAGATAGTAGGGGAAGTTGAAAACTTCCTATTAAAATTTAAATTAAGGCTATAAAATACATAGTAAATCACTCTATAATTTCTTGACAATTTTGTTAGAAAACTATACACTCTAAACAAATAATTTTTTTGTTTAATAAAAAACGGCAGAAAAACAGTTGTACAAGCACTGGAATTCTGGTATGGTTCTTGCAATACTGTATTTAATAAGATAATATTGGAGAAAAAATGATTACAGCAAATATATTTAACATTCAAAAATTTTCTATACATGATGGCCCCGGTATAAGAACTACTGTATTTTTTAAAGGATGTCCTTTAAAATGTATGTGGTGTCATAATCCTGAAAGCCAGGAAAGTAAAAACCAAATCTTATATAATAGTGAAGATTGCACCCTTTGTGGAACTTGTGTTAAAGTATGTCCTGAAAATGCTATTAAAATAGAAAACAATATACTTACTACTGATTTAAAGAAGTGTAATTTTTGCGGTCTTTGTGAAATTTATTGTATCCAAGGAGTAAGACAAATTGTTGGAAAAGATTATACTCTAGATCAAGTAGTAAAAGAAGTGCTAAAAGATAGAGTGTTCTATGAGAAATCTAATGGAGGAGTTACGGTTTCCGGTGGCGAACCTTTAATATATATAGATTTTGTAGAGGAATTGTTTAAAAAGTTAAAGGAAGAAAATATCCATACTGCTGTAGATACCAGTGGAGCAGTAAATTTTGAAGCATTAGAAAGAATAGCTAAGTACACAGATTTGTTTTTGTACGATATAAAATTAATGGATAATGAAAAACATAAAAAGTTTATAGGAAGTTCTAACCGATTAATATTAGAAAACTTAATAAAGTTATCGAAGATTCATAATAACATTAATATTAGAATGCCAATTGTGGAAGGAGTAAATGCAACAGTTGACCACATTGAGAAAACAATGAATTTTATCGAAAAATTAAATGTAAGGAAAATAAATTTACTGCCATACCATAGTATAGGTAAGCACAAATATAGTAAATTAGCTTTAGATTACAGGGAAGAAGAAATGTCAAAACCATCAGAAGAAAAAATGCAGCATTTTAAAGCTATTTTAGAAAGTAAAGGATATGAAGTTAAAATAGGAGGTTAAGAATGAGAGGTTATACAGAGAGAACGAAAAAATTACGACAAGTTAGCGTATCTACTCAGCCAAGTGTTTCACTTGAAAGAGCTTTATTAGAAACAGAATTCTATAAAAAACATTACGGCAGTGTAGAAATGCCGGTCCTCAGAGCAATGAATTTTAAGAACTATATGGAAAATAGAAAGCTCTATATTGGAGAGGGTGAATTAATAGTAGGGGAGAAAAGTGAGGGACCTCAAGTAGTTCCTACCTTCCCGGAACTTTGCGCCCATACGGTGGAAGATATGACCGTTATGAACGATAGAGAACATATAAATTTCAAAGTAAAAGAAGAAGACAAAAAAATTCAAGCTGAAAAAATACTTCCCTATTGGCAGGGCAAATCTACCAGAGATAAAATATTAGCTGCTATGTCACAAGAGTGGAAAGATTGTTACCAGGCAGGCATGTTTACTGAATTTATGGAGCAAAGAGCTCCGGGACACACTGTTGCAGACGATAAGTTTTACCACAAGGGTTTTTTAGATTTTAAGAAAGAAATAGAAGAAGAAATAGAAAAATTAGACTTTGTCAATGATTTTGATGCCTTCGACAAGAAAGCTCAACTACAAGCAATGGCTATAGCTTGTGATGCAATTATAATATATGGTAAAAGATATGCCGACTATGCAAGAAAATTAGCTGAAAAGGAAAGAGACCAAAAAAGAAAAGAAGAACTATTGTGGATTGCAGCTAACTGTGATGTAGTTCCTGCCCATAAACCGGAAACTTATGCCCAGGCCCTGCAAATGTATTGGTTTGTCCACATTGGCGTAACTACTGAAGTTAATACTTGGGATGCTTTTTCACCAGGCAAATTAGACCAATACTTGTATCCTTTCTACAAGAAAGAACTTGAAGAAGGAACTATTGATTATGGTAAAGCAAGAGAATTAATGGAATGCCTATGGATTAAATTCAACAATCAACCGGCACCTCCAAAGGTAGGAATTACGCTGAAGGAAAGTGGAACATATACAGACTTTGCCAACATTAACTCAGGAGGGATAAATCCATATACAGGTGAAGATGGGGTAAATGACGTTTCATACATTATCCTAGATACTATGGACGAAATGAGATTGTTACAGCCAAGCTCTAACGTTCAAATTAGTGAAAAAACTCCAGATGAATTTTTAAGAAGAGCTGTTGAAATATCACGAAAAGGTTGGGGTCAGCCGGCATTTTATAATACTGAAGAATTAATACAGGAGTTGTTAAATGCAGGTAAGTCCTTGGAAGATGCAAGGTTTGGCGGTTCCAGCGGCTGTGTAGAAACTGGTTGTCACGGAAGAGAAGCCTATGTACTTACAGGATATTTGAATGTACCTAAAATATTTGAGCTAACATTAAATAATGGTTTTGACAAATATACCAATAAGCAAATAAGTATAAAAACAGGTAATCCGGAAGATTTCACCTCTTACGATCAATTAAGAGAGGCCTTTTATAAACAACTACAACATATTATAGATATTAAAATTGCAGGAAACCATGTGATTGAAAAAATATTTGCCAAGTACATGCCATCACCATTTATGTCTGTTTTAACGACTGGTTGTAAGGAAAGCGGCAAGGATTACAATGCAGGAGGATCTAAGTACAACACCAGGTATATTCAAATAGTAGGAATAGGAACTATTACAGATTGCTTAGCAGCAGTGAAATACAATGTATATGATGAAAAGAGATTTACAATGAAGGAGCTTTTAGCAGCAATAGATTCTAATTTCCAAGGTTATGAAATGATTCATAACTTAGTTTTAAACCATACTCCTAAATACGGTAATGATGATGATTATGCCGATGATATAATGGTCGATATATTCACTAATGTGAGAGACAGAATAAGGGGAAGAAAGTCTGCCTGTGGAGCAACTTACCAAATAGATATGCTTCCAACTACCTGTCACGTATACTTCGGTTCAGTAATGACGGCTTCAGCTAATGGAAGATTAAAAGAAAAACCTGTTACTGACGGTATTTCTCCTGAAAAAGGCGCAGATAGAAGAGGACCTACAGCTGTTATAAAATCCTGTGCAAAAATGGACCATACATCTACAGGGGGAACATTGCTAAACCAGAAATTCTCCCCTTCATCCGTAGCAGGAGAAGAAGGAATTACCAACATTGCAGCTTTAATTAGAGCTTACTTCCAAATGATGGGTCACCATATTCAATTTAATGTTATAGATAGAAGCACATTGATTGAAGCACAAAAAAACCCAGATGAATATAAGGATTTAATAGTTAGAGTTGCCGGCTATTCAGACCACTTTAACAATTTAGAAAAAGCCCTACAAGATGAAATAATCGAAAGAACAGAACAAAGTTTTAATTAAATATAATTTCTAAAAATTTCCAAAGATTCCCTCAGTTTATGGGTTACTAGGCTTCTGCTTATATAGTAACACAAATACTTGCATTAGCAGGAATGTAATATATAATATATATAGATAAACAAAATAAGCTTATTTTGTTTTCTAAAAAGTTAAGCTGCTATAGAAATTATATAATAGCAAAACAGGAGATTAAATTGAAAAGATTTAAATACAGTATATTTGACTTGGATGGCACTTTGTTGGATTCTATGTCTGCATGGCGGAACTTAGGAAGAGATTATCTTCTGTCAAAAGATATAAATCCACCTGAAAATTTAAATAAAATTTTAGCATCTATGTCCATGGCTGAATCTGCAGAATATTTCAAACAAGCATTTAATTTTAATATAAGTTCTAAAGTAATAATAGCAGAAGTTAATGAACTAATAACTTACAAGTATAGAAATGACTTTGTTTTAAAACCTTTTGTAAAAGAATATTTGCAAAAGCTAAAAGACGAAAATGTAAAAATGTCTATTGCTACTGCAACCTCATTGAAATTAGCAAAGATGGCATTAGAACGAAATGATATTATTGATTACTTTCAGTTTGTTTTAAGCTGTGATGAAATAGGTGTTGGTAAAAACAAACCGGATATATTTTTTATGGCAGCAAACAAACTAGGTGGAAATCCTGAAAGTATAGCAGTTTACGAAGATGCGGATTTTGCCCTTATAACTGCAAAGGAAGCAGGCTTTTTCACTATAGGGGTTTATGACGAAAGTTTCAAAGATAAGAGGGAGGATATAGAATCAATTAGTAATATATATATAGAATCATTTAAGGAACTTTTATATAATTAGGAGGAAGTATGTTTAGAGAAATGAGAAGGAACAAGCAGCTGTTATCAAAAGAGGATACTATAGCTGTAATGAACAGATGTACGAATGGCGTATTGGCATGTATGGGAGACAATGATTATCCCTATGCAGTACCCTTAAGCTATGTGTATTTTAATGGCAAAATATATTTTCACTCAGCAAAGGCAGGCCATAAGGTAGATGCAATTATGAATAATAGTAAGGTTTCTTTTACAGTAATCGATGAAGATACTATAGTAAGTGAAGAGTATACTACATATTTTAGAAGTGTTATCGCCTTTGGAAAAGCAAGAATTGTAGAAGGAGACGAATGGGTAAAAGCCTTTGAGGCATTAGTTGAAAAGTATTCAGGAGATCAGCCTAAAGAAGCAAAACAAAAAGAAATACAGGGCTGTAAACAGTCTTTAATTATAGCAATTGATATAGATCATATAACTGGTAAAGAAGCTATCGAATACGTAAGAGCAAAAGCTGAATAATATATATCCAAAACCTCCTCCTTGCTAGATTGCTAAGGAGGAGGTTTTAATATTAATTTTGATTCATTTCTTCAAATGCAACCTTTGCTGATATACGACCATTTTCTATACAATCTTGGTATGTGTACCAACCTTGAATATGTGAAGCGGAACATTCTCCTGCTGCAAATAAACCAGGTATAATTTCACCATCAGCATTCAATGCATGATTATCTATGTCTACAACTATTCCACCGTGGTTTGTATGATTTTCTACGCTTGATTCAACACCATAATATGGTCCAGTAGAGAAATCACTTCTCATATATGCTGGATCTTTACCAAACT
>JAAYRW010000050.1 GCA_012518555.1 Tissierellia bacterium | reverse complement strand
CAGGAATGATGGCTATTGACGCTTATGAAGAACCTATGGCCAAAAGGCTAAGAACTGAATTAGGAAAAATTGAAGGATTGAAAATTTACGGACCGTCTGAGGGACACCCAAGGACATCAACAGTATCCTTTACAGTGGATGATGTAAATGCTAATGAAATAGCTAAATTCCTTGGAGAAAAAGGAATCTTTGTTTGGGATGGAGATTTTTACGCTATCGAGACAGTAAATAATGTTCTTCAATTAGAGGATCAAGGGGGACTTTTACGTATTGGACTTGCACCCTATAACACTCAAGAAGAAATAACAAGAACAATTGAAGCAGTAAAAGAATTTTGCAAGATGACAGAAGAAAAGCTTAGTATAGTGACCAACTGACAATAATTTTAATAGCCTTCTCTTATAAATTATAAAAGAAGGCTATTATTATGCACAAATCAGGAATTTAAAATTGAAATTTTAGGGTTTACGAGGTTAGTTGTTTCCCGACAGCCTATTTATCTTATGCCTTATTTTTACTGTAATAAACCGATTAAATGACAATTATCAAACATTAGTTTATTCATATTGTAGGCTGCTAAAAGCTGGTAATGCCCGATTTCCGCTTCTGCTAAACTAGTCTCTGCACTAATTACATCTAATGTTGTAGCCATGCCGTTATCGTAAAGAAGTTTATTTATTCTAGCTGCTTCCTTTGCTATTTCCAAAGTCTTATCCATATTTAGAAGACTTCTTTCTGCTTTTACTAGGTTTAAGTAAGACTTTCTCACATCAAGCTCAACATCTTTATATGCCTGTGGTACATTTAATTCAGCATCCTTAAGCTTTTCTACAGCAGCCTTATGCTGTCTTAAATTAGAAGTATAGTATGCAGTATAAGCATGGCTTTCTATTTGTTGAAGTTCAAGATTGTTTAAAGCAGCAAGTATTTCAGGTCTTTCTTCCTTTGATTTTTCAATTATTTCATCTAAATTTACTTCTTCTGTAGGTACATAAGTAAGCTCTGTATCTCTTAGTAGTAATTCTATATCGAAAGATAGTTCCAATTTATTTAATAAATTTAATTTAGAAATATTATAATCATCGGCTGCTGAATCTAAGTCTGTCTTTGCTTGTTGCACTGCCATTTCAGCACTTAATACTTCAGCTTTTGTAGCAGAGCCGTTATCAAATTTCAAATTTACAACTCTCAACTGCTCATTTGCATTATTTAACTTTGCTTCGTTAACTTCTATAGCTTTTTCTGCCAACAACACCCCATAATATAATGATTTTGTTTCTATTTCAATATCCTTTACTAAAAGGTCTCTGCTTTTTTCTAATTGCTTAGTTTGTGTATCTGCAAACGTAACGTAGTAACCATTTTTAGCTAATAATAAATCAACATAGTTGTTTAAAGGATCTACTTCCGTAATCATCCTCATTCCAGCTATTTTATCTAAAGACATAGCCATTAAATCTTCAGCCATCCCTTTAGCATCTCTGCCATCTCTTCTGGCATCTCTCATCTGTCTAATTCCGTCATCGATTTTCCACATCTCTCTGCTATTTTCAATTGCCATTTCCACTGCTTCATCCATTGATAAGAGTAGTGTTTCATTTTCTAGTGTTTCTTCATCACTTACATCTTCTGATGCATACACATTTATAAATGTACTTAATATAAGTATTATAATCAATAATAATGATATTTTTCTTTTCATTTTCCCCTCCGTAAGTTTTTATTTTACTGCAAAACCATTGTACAATAAGTCAATGATTAGGTCATTTTCTTTGATTTCATTGTCCTTGTTTTTAATATTATAGACTAAATATTCACTCATAGTACCGATTATTGAACATGCTATAATCTCTGAAGGAATGTTTTTTACAACAACCCCTTCCTCCTTGCCTTGATCTATTATGGTAGCTACTAACTTATAAATTTCAGATATTTTTTTTATTATTGTTTTGACGGTTTTCTCTGACATAATGTTTTTCCAGGATAATACATTGTCTATTATTATGTTTTCAAATTCTGATTCCATCTTTACTTTAACATTAAATAAAGCCAATAATTTCTCGTCAAATGTGCTTTCCATATTAGATACATCTTGTATAGTTTCAATTGTTAATTCTACATATTCGATACAAGCTTCATCAAAAATATCTTGTTTGCTTTTAAAATATTCATACAAGGTACCTTTGCCTACACCGGCAGCTACTGCAATATCATCCATCTTGGTATTGTGGAATCCTTTATCCTTAAAAAGTATTCCGGCATATTTTAAGATATCTTGCCGTTTTTGACCCTTGACCTTCATGGTGCCTCCCCTTCTATTGTATTATTTCCTTATTTTTATTTTTCTTGAAAATTTCTGATATATCATCAAATACAGTATACATAACTGGAACTACTATCAAGGTTAAAACTGTTGCTAGAGACAATCCTCCAATTACTACGACACCCATAGACTGTGTAAGTTCAGCTCCTTCTCCTATGCCTAGAGACATAGGTAGCAAACCTAAAATAGTTGTCAATGCAGTCATCATAATAGGACGTATTCTTATAGGTCCTGCTTTCATTATTGCGACGTCTCTGGATTCCCCTCTTCTACGCCTTATATTCACATAATCGACTAATACTATAGCATTGTTAACAACTACACCTACTAAAATAATTAAACCGATTATGCCTATTACATTAAGAGGTATTCCTGTTATAAACAGTCCTATAAAACCTCCCGATAAGGCAAGAGGTACGGTAAACATTATAGCAAGAGGCTGTATCAATGATTCAAATTGTGCCGCAATAATCATATATACTAAGAGAATTGCCATTAACATTACTAAAGCTAAGTCCGTAAAAGTTTCCTCTATTTGTTGAATTTCCCCTCCTAAAGAATAACTGTAGCCCTGAGGCATATTGTACTGTCCAAGTAATTCCTCCACTTCCATAGATACTGACTGGATATCTCTTCCAACAACACTGCCGGAAACTGTTAATACTCTTACTTGATTTTCCCTCATTATACTTATGGGACCTTCTACTATCCTTATATTAGCAAGATCTGACAAGGGTATACTAGCTCCTACAGGACTAGTAATAGGAAGCATTTCCATATATGAAATACTTTCTCCATATAGATTATCTCCTTTAAGCACTATATCTATTTCTTGGCCTTCTAGCTTGTATTTGGTAATATTTGTTCCTGATAAAGTATTAGAAACTTCCCTTCCAATCTGTGCCGTAGTTAAGCCGTATTGGGAAGCAATGCCTCTATCAGCAATTATCTGTACTTGGGGTATGCCATCTTCATAACTTGTAGTAACTTCCCTGGTTCCTTCGACTCTATCTATAATAGTTTTGAAATCATCGCCAATACTTTTCAAAGTATCTAAATCATCACCTTTAATACTTACACTGATTTCTCCACCGGCCATTCCCATCATAGTCATAGATGATTCCGATACACTTATTTCAACTCCGGGAATATCTCTTACCCTAGTTCTTAATTCATCACTGATTTCTTTGACACTTCGATCTCTTTCATCTAAATCAGTTAACAGAACAGTTAAGGAACCACCACTGCTACCGGCTATACCCATAACCGAATCTCCTCCCGCAGAAGTAAATACAGATTCAACTTGGGGAATTTCATTTGCTAATATTTGTATTTCTTTTAAAACACTATCTACTTCTTCAATTTCAGATCCAGCAGGTAAACTAACACTAATATTAATCATACCTTCGTCTGTAGCAGGGAAAAACTCTGCTCCTAAGGATACAACCATTACAACACTAACAAGGAACAAACCTACACTTAACAAAATTGTTATTAGGCGGTGTTTTAAACTCCAACTTAAAACTTTTTTATAAAGTACTACTAAGGGACCATGTTTTTTTTCCTGTTCTTCTTCAGATTCTAAATTTTTTACGGATACTAGCTTTGAAGACAACATAGGCACCATGGTAAGTGCAACTGCCAAGGAAGATATAAGGGCAATTGATATAGAAAGAGCAAATTCTTTAAATATCATAGCTGCTAGCCCTCCGGTGAAAACAATGGGCAAAAATACGGCAATGGTAGTTAGGGTAGAAGCTGTAATAGCCATCGCAACCTCATTAGTACCGTCAATGGCCGCTGTAGCTCTATCTATACCCATGCTTCTATTTCTATAAATATTTTCAAGGACAACTATAGAGTTATCAACAAGCATCCCTATTCCTAAAGCTAAACCTCCTATTGTCATCATATTTAATGTAATGTCCGTGAAAAACAAAAGAACAAAAGTAGTTATTATTGAAATAGGTATGGATAAAGCTATAACTAAGGTAGTTTTAAAACTTCTCAGGAAAACTAACAGTACTATTATCGCTAAAATTCCTCCCTGTACTGCCGTATCTTTTAAGTTATCTATAGCTAAATTTATAAAGTCTGCTTGGTTAAATACTGTAACAATATTTAAATCAGGATATTCTGCTTTAATTTTTTCTATTTCCCTAGCTACGTCATTTGCTACATTGACAGTATTAGCATCTGATTGCTTCATTACTGTTACTTGAACAACTTCTTCACCATTTAATTTAGTTATAGATTGTTGATCCTTATTTATTAAATTAACTTCTGCAATATCCCTTAAGCGTATAGTTCCTCCCGTGTTTAGTGGAATATTTAAGTTTCTTATTTCCTCAATTGATTTAAATTCTCCCATAGTTCTTACGTTTAATTCATTATTGCCTTTATTAACAGTACCTACAGGCATGTTTAAGTTTTCAGCCTGAATTATTTGACCTATATAAGAAGAATTCAAATTATATCCTTTAATCATTTCTTCTTTTAACATTATTTCAACTTCCTGCTCTAAGCCACCTAGTACCTCAGCTGAGGCAGTACCTTCTATACGTTCGATACGTGGTGAAATAATGTCTTCGGCAATTTTCTGTGTTGTATGAAGATCTCCTTTACTTGAAACTGCCAATTGAATTATTGGAAGTGCATTTGGATCTAACTTCAATACTAGGGGAGAAGAGGTTCCATCAGGCAAAAAACCTTTAACCATATCAACTCTTTCCCTTACTTGAAACATTACTTCGTTCATATCAGTATTAAAGGCAAATTGTAATAATAAAATAGAACTACCTTCATTAGAGATTGAAATAATCCCTTCAATATTCTCCACTGTAGCCAAGGTCTGTTCTAAAGGTCTGGATATTATACTTTCTATTTCCTCAGGACCTGCTCCCTGATAACTTGTTTGAACCATTACGTAGGGAAGTTCCATTTTGGGAAGTAAATCTATTGGAAGTTTACTAAAGGATACTACACCAAGAACAATTACTATTAAAATCATCATAGTTATTGTAACGGGTTTTTTAACTGAAAATCTTGCAAACATTCTTATTCACCCCTTACAACCTTTATTTTATTGCCATCACTTATGTAATCTTGCCCCTTTATAACAACCTTATCTCCTGCTGTAAGACCTGATTTAATTTCTATATATGCTCCTGTATCTAAGCCTGTTGTAACTTCCTTTTCAACAGCTAAATCTCCATCTACAAGGAAGACAATATTTTTATCTCCTCTTTCTTTTACTGCCTCTGTTTTTACTGCTAGAGCATCTTTTATTTCATCTGTCCTTAAATAAACTTTGGCAAACATACCTGGTTTAATCCTTCCATCATTTTCAAGGACTATGCTTACAGTATAAAGATTAGTCATTAGGTCTGCTGTAGAACTTACGCTATTAATTTCAACTTCTTCTTTATAATCGGCTGAACTGATTTCAACTACTGCCTTATCCCCTTTATTTACTTTGTTTACAATACTTGAAGATATACCAAATTCAATAGTTATACTAGATGAATCAACTATCGTAACAGGTGGGTTTGCACTTGTTGCATATTCCCCTTCAACTATATTAATACTTGCTATAACTCCGGAAATAGGAGCCTTAACTTCAGCATTTTCCAACATAGAAGCTGCATTGCTATAAGCCACCCTTGCCTGTTCAACGGCCATTCTAGCAGCTTCTAAGGATTCATCCGATGCAGCTAATTTGGCTTGTTCATATTGGGTTTCCGGTACTGCTCCCTCTTGGTAGAGCTTTTCAATCCGCTCTAAATTATCCTTGGCACTTTGTATTTGAGCTGCAGTTACATCAAAACCTGCCTTTGCTGCTTCATAGGCAGCTGATGCCTGGTTTACCTGCTTAGCAATATCCTCTTTATCCATTACAAAGAGTACATCATTCTTCGCAACCCTATCTCCTTCATTTACATATATTCTTTCAACTTTTCCTGCCATCAAGGGAACAACGTATACGTCCTTATCGGCAAATACTTTTCCCGTCAGTAAATTTTCTATATATAAATTCATAGGTTTGACAGTTTCTACCTCTACTGCAGTGTAGGTTTCTTCTTCTATTACATTAACATCTTCTCCTTGACATCCTGTAATAAGTAAAATAATAAGTAATAATAATGCTATTTTTTTCATGTGTCCTCCATCTTTTAGACTGACCAGTCAGTTTTGTTAAATTATAACACTGGTCATAAGAATCTGTCAATTAATAATTTACATAGTGATTCATTTTAAGATTTCTCCAATTCATCTTGATTATATTACCCTTAAACAATATAATACATATTAAGAATAAAATTAGTTACCTTGGTAACTTTCTGCTGTTACAATAAAGCTGTAATGTAAAGTTAACTGAATTTTTAAAGGGGTAACATAGCAAACTTATCGGAGGTAAACAATGAATAAATATAAAAGTTTCTTTTTTAATAATGAATTGTTTAAATGTTTTTCCGAAGAGGATTTCAGGAGTAACTTTGGCAAAAGTAATTCCTATATTAAAAGATATACTAAGAACTCAGTAATTTATATACAGAACGAAATATGTAATAGTCTAGATATTATTTTACAGGGAACGGTTGCAATACAAAAAATAAATTCTGAAGGAAAGGTATTAACTATTAACGATTTTAATAGTGGCGATACCATAGGCGGCAATCTACTCTTTTCAAGCCATAATAAATATCCAATGACAGTATTGGCAAAGAAGGATGTTAGAATATTGCATATAAAAAAAGAAATAGTATTAAAACTTTGTCAAACAAATGAGTGCTTTCTACTTGCCTTTCTTAATTCCCTTTCAGATAAAACATTGCTATTATCAGATAAAATCAAACATTTAACTATGAAAACATTAAGGCAATGCATTATTGAATTTCTATTGTATGAATATCACACTCAGGAAAGCACTAAAATTAAATTGAATACAACTAAGAAGGATTTGGCTGAAAAAATGGGTGTACAACGTTCATCCCTCTCCCGGGAATTGAACAAAATGAGAAAAGATGGCTTAATTGATTATGATGCAAAATATATTACAATTAATGATATAGATTTATTGAATCAACTATATATATCAAATTAAGGTCAAAAATGTAGGGTTAGCTATTCCTTCTTTAGCTAACCCTGCATTTAATATAGTATAGATTTTGAAATATAAATATTATAATTATACTACTTGTGTTGATTGGGCCTTATCATAGGATATGGCTTTTGTTGGGCATAGGGCTTCACATTTGCCGCATACTAGGCATTGGCTTTTAAGTATAGAGGAAACTGTCTTATCTTCCTCTTGCTTAATTGCATCAGCAGGGCAATTTTTAACACATAATCCACATTTGCTGCATCCTTCTTCTGCTATAGTATATCCAACCTTGCTTTTTTTAGAAAAAAACGAAAAGAGCGTACCATATGGACATAGATTGCTATGCCAAAAGGAAGGTTCGAAAAATACGGTAAGTAAAATACCAACTGCAAACATTGCAGGTAAGACAGGTAACTTTTTACCTGTTTTTCGAACAAAAATAAATGTTATAAAGAATAGAAGCAAAACCCCTATTCTTACTATGCTGCTTTTTGCCCATTTTGGAGTTTTAAGTCTCTTCCTTTTCCTTTTATCTGCATCCTTGTCAACTACCTCCATTACGGTATTGATAGGACATACATACCCGCAATAAAGCCTTCCCATTACTGTTGATAGTAATAATCCTCCTAAAAACACCACCATCCATAGCTGGATTTTACCTAAAACCATCAATGTAAGAAAGATTATTAGTGTAATAATTTGAATTGTTTTACGTTTCTTAGCCATTGCAACTCCCCTTTACTTTAATAGTACCGATAATACGATTATGAAATTGATATTATCTAGTCTTTGATTTATTTCATTAAATTATTTAAAAACTCCCCATCTGAAGCCCTCATGTTCAGCTATATGACGTAAAAAGTATAATCCATTTTAAAATTAAAATCAGTTACCAAGGTAACTGATTTTGCCATAATTGTATATTTACTTAATAGGCTCTTGCTACGTAGATCATGTGTTTTGCAGGTTTACCGCAAATGTGGCATTTATCCCCTAAGTTTTCTTGTTCAAAAGGAATACACCTAATAGTAGCTCCCGTTTCTTCTTTTAACTTATCTTCACATTCTCTTTCGTTACACCACATCATTTTGGCAAATCCAGGACGATTAGGCAAATCTTTTTTATATTGCTCATAATCTTCAACAATATATGTGTTTGCTTCTCGGTGTGCCTTTGCTTTTTCAAATAAGTCTACTTGCATTGTAGAAAGCATATTGTCTATAGTTTCTTCTATATTATCTAAAGATATAAATTCTTTTTCTAACTTATCCCTTCTTACTGCTACTGCTTGATTTTTTTCAATATCTCGAGGACCTATTTCGATACGTATAGGATAACCTTTCATTTCGTATTGATTGAATTTCCAGCCTGGTGAATATTCGGTACTATCATCAAGCTCAACACTGATTCCCTTTGATTTTAATGCATGGTATAATTCATTAGCTTTTTCTAAAACTCCCGCTTTCTTTTGAGCTATAGGAATTATTACAACTTGGACAGGTGCCATTTTAGGAGGAAGTACTAACCCTCTATTATCCGAATGAACCATTATCAGCCCACCAATTAACCTTGTAGAAATACCCCAAGAAGTATGGTAAGGATATTGTTCCTTTCCGTCTCTTCCTTGGAATGTAATATCGAAAGCTTTAGTAAAGTGCTGTCCTAAGTTATGAGAAGTCCCTGCTTGTAGTGCCTGACCATCATGCATCAATGCTTCCATGGTGTAAGTTGCATGAGCTCCGGCAAATCTTTCCTTATCGCTTTTTAATCCTGTAACAACAGGCATTGCCATTAAATCTTCAGCTACCTGCCTGTATATTTCAAGCATTTGAAGTGTTTCTTCCTGGGCTTCTTCTTCTGTTTCATGAAGAGTATGACCTTCCTGCCACAAAAATTCCGACGTTCTTAAAAATGGTCTGGTTGATTTTTCCCATCTTACGACACTGCACCACTGATTATATAAAAAGGGTAAATCCCTGTAAGAATTAAGCCATTTTGCATACATATGACATATAATGGTTTCAGAAGTAGGTCTAACAACTAATCTTTCACTTAGTTCATGGTCTCCTCCATGTGTAACCCATGCCACTTCCGGTGCAAATCCCTCCACATGTTCTTTTTCTTTATTTAATAAACTTTCAGGAATTAACAAGGGAAAGTACATATTTTTGTGACCGGTAGCTTTAAACTTTTCATCAGCATATTCCTGAATTTTCTCCCACAAAGCGTATCCATAAGGTCTAATTACCATAAATCCTCTTACTGGGGAATAATCAACTAATTCGTTTTTTATTATTACATCTGTATACCACCTGCTGAAATCTTCTTCCATAGGTGTAATTTCTTTTACAAATCCTTTTTCTTTCTTTGCCATATTTTCTCCTTTACTATATTTCTATACATTTACAAAAAATAAAACGCCTCTAAAACTTAGAGGCGGATTGTCCGCGGTACCACTCTAATTGCTGCGTTACAGCATCTCATTAAAATAAATACTCCAAGACGGGTTCTTTATACAGAGGGACAAAAGTCTTTCACCCATAACTTTCTCTCTAAAGACCATGTATAAATACTATTTCTTTTCATAGTAACCTATTCATAACACCTACATATTATTAAATTTTTATAGCATTGTCAATATTTTTTTATTACTATTTACTATTATTTATTAATATAGGATTATTTCCTTGATATTAGGAGGAACTGCTTGTATAATATTAACAAGTAACGAAGAAAATTACAGGAGGAAAACGTATGAACAAAAGAATTATAAGTCTGGTATTGACATTTTTGTTAATTCTAAGTAGTTTCACCTTTGTATTTGCAGATACAGAAACTACTAAAATTACTATTATCCACACAAATGACACCCATTCAAGACTATTGGAAGACGATTATAACGGTGTTATAGGCTTTGCAAAACTAGCTGCTTTAATCAAGGAAGCTAAAGAAGCAAACCCTAATACATTAGTTCTTGATGCTGGCGATACACTCCATGGAATGCCCATAGTTAATATAAGTAGGGGTGAAAATGCATTAAAGGTCTTGGAAGCTGCTGGATACGATTACATGACTTTAGGTAATCATGATTTTAACTATGGTTATGAAAGACTTTTAGAACTTAAAGACATGTCTAGCGTTGAAATGTTAAGTGCAAATATTCTTAAAGATGGGGAAAACCTATTCACCCCCTATGTAATTAGAGAAGTAGCCGGAATTAAAATCGGCATATTTGGCCTTACCACTCCTGAAACAACTTATAAAACCAGTCCTACAAATGTAGAAGGACTTACCTTTGAAGATTCTATCGAAATATCTAAAGCAATTGTAGATGAATTAAGGGAATCAACTGATCTTATAATTGGATTAGTTCATATTGGATTAGATGAAAGTTCTGTAGTTACATCTAAGGAAATTGCAGAAAAGGTAGAAGGAATTGATGTAATTATAGACGGTCACAGCCATACTGTACTGGAAACAGGTTTATTGGTTAATGATACATTAATAGTTCAAGCAGGTGAACATGGTAAAAGTGTAGGCTTCCTTAATATTGAAATTGAAAATGGAGAGGTAATTAATAAGACTTCCCAACTAATAACTGCCGAAGAAACAGCTGAAATCGAGGCAGATCCTGAATTAGTTCAATTAATAGAAGAAATAGATGAAGCCAATAAAGAAATGTTTGATAGGGTTGTAGCTACAACGGATATATTCTTAGATGGAAATAGAGAAAACGTAAGAGCTAAAGAAACAAACTTAGGTAACTTATCAGCGGATGCAGTAAGGGCAGCAGCAGGATCAGATATTGGGTTTGTTAACGGAGGTAATATTAGAATATCTTTAGAACCAGGTGATATTACTTTCGGTCTGTTGGCAGAATTATTCCCCTTCGGCAATACGGTTCAAGTTAAGAAAATTACAGGGGAAGATTTGTTAGAAGTGTTAGAACACTCCGTAAGCGGATATCCTGCAACATCTGGAGGATTCTTGCAAGTAAGTGGAATGACTTTCACCTTTGACCCTTCTAAAGAAGTAGGATCTAGGGTAGTTGAAGTAAGCGTAGGTAATGAAGAATTAGACATAAGTGCTGAATATACTGTAGCTATAAATGATTTCTTAGGAATCGGTGGAGACGGATACGAAGTATTTAAGGATTATCCTATCCATAGTGAAGTTGGAACTTACGAAGAAGTATTTGCAGAATACTTAAATAGTAAGGGAACTGCAGGAATTGAAGTTTCCGGAAGAATTAAAGTAGTAGAAGTTGCTGAAGAGCTAGAAGAACCAGTAGGGCCTGAGCCTGCAGAAGAAGTTGAACCTGTTGAAGAACTTGAAGTTATTGAAGAGGAAGTGACTGAACCTACAGAAGAAATAACCTACATAGTTGTTCCGGGAGATGTATTATGGAGAATAGCTGAAAAATATAATTTAAGCTATGAAGAATTGTCAGAATACAACAATTTAGATAATCCACACTTAATCTATCCTGACCAAGTATTAAAAGTACCAGCTAAATAATATAAATAAAAAACCAGAGTAGAAATTTTGAAATTATTTCTACTCTGATTTTTATTCTATATTGCTCTAGCTCTTATTTGACATATAAATTAAATACAGTTAATTCTGGAATAGCCATAAACCTCATAGGGAGCATAGACGTTCCTAATCCTACATTCACATAAATTTTAGTTTCACGATAATTTTCAATATTGTACATGCCCCTTATATACTTCTGTGCTAAGGGTGGAGTACATCCGATAAAGGGTAAATTAATCTGTCCTCCATGGCTGTGACCGGCCAAAAACAAATCTAAATTATACTCTAACAAATGCTCAGCCACATCCGGCTCATGACTTAGTACTATATTATAGTAATCCTCCTCTAAATAATCTGTAATTACTTCCTTTTGAAAAGTTCCAAATATAGAATCATCCATACCTATTATGTTGATATTTTCCTCTTCTAACTTGACCTTTTCGTTTATAAGTAATTGAAATCCACTGTTCTCCATTATATGTCTATATACTCTTTCAGCCCCTCCACCGTAATCGTGGTTGCCGTATACTGCAAACTTACCTAAAGGGGCCTTAATTTCACTTAATATTTCCCATATTTCATTAATATTATCTTTGTTTTCGTATTCATTGTATCGATCAAATAAATCCCCTGTGAAAACAACAATAGTAGGCTTTTGTTCATTTATCCTATGTACGGTTTTCTTTAGATCTTCCATATTAAAATACTTAGAAATATGTGTATCGGAAAATTGCACTATCCTTATATTTTCATTGATTAAGGGACTATTAATATTTTCATAGTTAACCGCCAGTAAAACAGGCTCCACCAACACTGTATATGCTAACAATACTATTAATAACAAAATAGCAAAAACAACAAATTTTGAAAACCTCACTTAACTTCTCCTAGATGAATTAGGTATGAACACCTCAATATATGAAGTATATCAAAATTAGGCAAAAAAATATAGCGAAACTTCATTCATTTAAAATTTATGTTTCGCTTAGTTATTCTTATACTATTCTCGTCTCTTGTTCATCACAGATAAAAAATTCAACGTAATTAGTTATTATATCTATGTAATTAAAAGACACTATTCTTTGGAAATCTTTATTTTCAACAAATACCGTGAAAATTGAAGGATATGTGTTTAAAATTGTTCCCTCCACAAAATGAGAACGACTTTTTCCTCTTCTAACTTTAAACCTAACTTTTTTCCCAACACAATCCTCAACTATTCCTTTAACTCTAACTACTGAACTTGCGGCCAAATAATCACCTCTTAACTAATTTTTATAAAAGGGGAAGCTTTCTTATATCTTTACCAAAAATATAGAATTTATGCATTTTTTCTTAAATATTCTTTTATTTGACCTTATAATTTATACAAAAAATGAACGCACCCGATTTTCCTCAGTACCACACCAGAAAACCGGGTGCTATTCATTTAAGATACTACATTCTGTTTTTGGGGGAATCACCTCTTTCTCTAAACTGTATATATAAACATTCATTTTACTAACAACTGTTACTTTTCTTAAATTAATTTTTCAATATGCTGAACCCTCGATATAAAACCTCCCATTTGAAATTTTAACCTTAGTTTTAGAGTACCAACATAGCTTACATTAATCTAAAGTTGTTTAGTAAAACTTATGTTGTAGTTATTTAATACCCACTAATCTATATTCTAAACATTAATATAAAAATTATTACAATTTTTGTTGTTTTTTTAAATAATATGTTATAATGTTGAAAAAATCAGAGAGGATACTATGCTAAAACTATATTCTTACGGAAAAATTAACTTATTTTTAGATATTGAAGGAAGATTGACAAACGGCTACCACCTAATAAAGTCTGTTATCCAGTCTATTGATATTAAAGATGAAATAGTTCTAAATCCCATAAATGAAAATAAAATAGTTATTAAATGTTCAGATATTTCTATACCGGTAAATGAAGAAAATACTTGTTACAAAGCTGCTTCATTAATTAAAAAAATTTACGCTATAGATTCAGGAATCCATATATATATTGAAAAAAACATTCCATCGGAGGCAGGTTTAGCAGGGGGTAGCGCAAACGCAGCAGCATTAATCAAAGGATTAAACATCTTGTGGAATTTAAATTTATCTCTTGAAGAAATGAAAAGTATAGGATTACAAGTAGGAGCTGATATACCTTTTTGCTTAGTGGGAGGAACCTGTTTAGCTGAAGGCATCGGTGATAAAGTTACAGTCTTAAATAATTTTGTATGGGATAATATATTAATAATTAAACCGGACTTCTCAATGTCAACAGCTTTCGTTTATAAAAATCTCACTTCAAATTACTATAACCTATACAAAAACAATAAAATGCTTGAATATATTTCATCTAAGGATTATGAAAAAACAGCAATAGAAATTTCAAATACATTGGAAAAAGTTGCGGAAAAATTCCATCCTGAAATTAATCAAATTAAGGAACTATTAATGAATTCCGGTGCTCTTTCTTGTGCCATGACTGGCTCCGGCTCTGCCATATTCGCCTTTTTCAAAGATAGAAAGGCTATGGATAAAGCATATTTCACCGCAAAAGACATCTATCCAACTATATATAGAACAAAAACTGTAAATACAGGAGTTAAACTTTACGATTAAATGGATTTTTACAGGGTATTAGGATATTAAGAAAGTATAAGGAGAGATTATGAAGAAAATATTGATTTTAATAATATCTATAGCATTAATTATTGCAGGATGTGCCAATGGAAATGTTTCTGACCCAGGAATTCAGGAAACAGAAAATACCGAAGCTGAAACTGAACCACAAACTGAAGAAACAAATGTGGTAATAGCACCAGATTTTGAATTGGAATCCTTAGATGGTTCTAGAGTAAAATTAAGCCAAATGAGAGATAAAAATGTAATTTTAAATTTCTGGTATACTGGATGTGTATTCTGTGTTATGGAAATGCCAGACTTGCAAAAACTTCAGGAAGCTTATATAGATGACCTTACAGTTTTAACTATTAATTCAGGTGAATCAAAGGAAAAAATTCAAAACTTCATGGAGGATGAAAATTTAAACCTAAATGTTTTATTAGATGAAGATCTGAAAGTAACTAACAATTATGGTGTTCGTTCCTTCCCT
Organism: Tissierellia bacterium; assembly: GCA_012518555.1. GTDB lineage: Bacteria > Bacillota > Clostridia > Tissierellales > Sedimentibacteraceae > Sedimentibacter. Next base: position 12,279 of record JAAYRW010000050.1, on the reverse strand, counting down.
GCTACTATTGCAATAAACAAAAAAGGAGAAGTAATAGGTGGCTATGTAGGTATGCTTTCATATGATCAAATGGAACAAATATATGGTTTTTTTGAGTAATATGAAGGAAATCTCGGAAAATGTTAGGGGAAAATTTTAGTTTAAGAAGCTAGAAAAAAATATATTTACAAATCCCTAGTAATTTGCTATAGTATAGCTTGGCATTTAAAATCTACCGCGGCAATAATAAAGGGAGATGATAAAATGGCAAAAATAATGGGACCTAGATTCAAATTATCTAGAAAATTAGGATTGAATATATATGGTCACCCAAAGGCAATGAAAAGAGCAACAAAGGGTAGCAGTAGAGCTGATAAAAAATTGTCCGATTATGGGCAACAATTATTGGAAAAACAAAGGCTTAGAGCATATTATGGAGTAATGGAAAAGCAATTCGCTAATTATGTTAAATTAGCTAAAAAATCTAAGCTCCAGACAGGTCATGCCCTAGTTAAGATTTTGGAATCAAGACTTGATAATTTAGTATATAGAATTGGTTTTGCTTCTTCAATAAGACAAGCAAGACAGATGGTCGTTCATGGACACATTTTAGTAAATGAAAATAAAGTAGATATACCATCTTATCTATGTGAAGTTTGAGATATTATTACTTTAAAAGGAAAGTCAAGATCAGTAGAGTTGTTTAGGGATAACTTTCAAAATGCTAATCTAAACACCTTACCCTATATTGAAAGGGATAAAGAAGGATTTTCAGCCACATTTTTTAGAGAGCCTAAAAGAGACGAAATTCCTATTGAAATTAATGATCAATTAGTAGTCGAATACTACTCAAAATTAATATAGTATAAAAATCAGACATACAATAACCGCCCTCAATAGTCCAAATCTTGGGGGCGGTTTTAACATATTATTACCTCCAAATCTGCTAGTCTTTATTTTAGTTAGATTCTTTAGGTTCTATGGATTCTTTAGTCTCCATAGTTTCTGTTGGTTCTTTAATTTCTGCAGATTTTTCAACTTCCTCCCTTGGAAATTCAAGGCTATGCTCAACTTTAATCATGATAACTTGATCACCTTCAGTAATTAAGGTATCACCAATGGGAACAACTATTTCGCTATCTTTACGCTGAACAATAATGATGAGTCGGTCTGGTGGCAATTCTAAGTCTTTGATATATTTTCCTATCCATTGGTGTCCCTTGGGAATAGTAAATTCAATAAGGTCATGACCACTTAGATCAAAGTGTTTTTCGCCACCTAAGACAACTAAGTCATTTTCTTCTATGGTAATATGTCCCCTGGGAACGATGGTTTTACCATTACGTTCAATCTTTGCAACAATAAAGTCAAATGTTAAGTTCAAATCCTTTACTTTGCTACCGATTAAATAGCTATTCGGGTGAATTCTTGTTTCTAAAAATCCGATTTCCGCTTTATTCTGATAATAGTTAAATGTTTTTAAGACTGTATCATTAGGATCTAACATATCCCATTTTTTTGCCCCAACTGGCATTAAGGAACCTTGGACCAATGAGGAGAGTACACAAATACCAAATACAATATGGTAAATGTCCACTGTGAAAAACTCGTAGCTGTTTACAGCCATTATTGCAAATGCTATAGCAGCAGCACCGCGAATACCCGCCAGGGAAATCATGTTTAACTGATTTCGTTTAGGACGAAATGGCAACATAAGCCCATAAACAGTTAGTGGTCTAGCAATGATGGTCATAAATAACATAATAGCCAGAGCTATTGGAAATGCCTTAAGGAAGTCTGTCAAATTTGACAGAAGACCTAAAATAAAAAACAAACCTATCTGCATGATTTCTGTAAAGCCGTCATAGAAAAACACAATGTCACGCTTACCTCGAAATTCCATATTGCCAAGATAAATACCTAGAATATATAGCGCTAAATAACCATTACCACCTACAATATCCGTACTAGCATAGGTAATAAGCATAATAGCAGCCATAAAAACTGCATAGAGTCCATCTGCGCCAAATAAAAGCTTATTAAACAATTTCCCACTAACATATGCAAAAACAAAACCCATAAGAAGGCCTAAAGCTACCTGAGATAAAATAAGTACCGGTATAGAAACTGCTGACCCCATTAGGACAGATAAAAATACCATAGTCATAGTGTAGGCCGTCGGGTCATTGGAGCCACTTTCCAGTTCAAGTAGTGAAGCTGTGTTGTACTTCAAATTTAAGTTTTTCGAACGTAAAATATTGGATACACTGGCGTAATCTGTAGAGCCTACAATTGAACCAATAAGCATACCTTCTATTAATCCAAAGTTTAAAACATAATGACAAAAGAGTCCTGTAATTAAGGCAGTTGCTACAACACCTAATGAGCTAAGCACAATGGCTTCTTTTGCAACAGGTTTAGCCATCTTCCAATTAGTACCGAATCCACCGTAAAACATAATAACCATGAGTGCAACTGTAGCAAAGCTGTCAGCAAACTCAAAATCATTAAATTCAAAACCTATTGCACCAAAAACCATACCAAGCACAATAAATAATAATAGTGCAGGTATCCCATGTTTATTAGAAAGACGGATGGCAAAAAGTGCGAGTATTAAAATAATACCTATTATTAAATAATTCATATCTACCCCTTCCCAAAATTAATTTATTTTCCCTACTTGAGGTGTTTCTCTCATTTTATATGTTTCATTTTTTCGATTCTCTTATCTTTTCTGTCAACAAAGGAAGTATTTCTCTTACATCTCCTACTATTCCGTAGTTGGCTATTTTAAAAATGGGAGCCTCCGGATCTGAATTTATTGCAATTACTGTTTCAATATCTGCTAGTCCTGCTAGATGTTGAATAGCACCGGATATACCACAAGCAATATAAATTTTAGGTGCTACTGTCTTTCCCGTCTGACCTACTTGTCTACTATAAGGCAACCACCCTATATCAACAACCGGCCTTGAGGAGCCTAAAGTCCCTCCTAAAGCATCAGCTAATTCCTGAGCCAGACGAATATTCCTTTCACTTCCAATACCCCTTCCCACACCTACAATTATATTTGCATCAGACAAATTTATACCTTCTGCATTATCTATATTTTTAATTAATTTTACAGACCCTTCAATAGGCTCTTTCTTTAGTTTGATAATTTTTCCCTGTCTATTATAATCCGCTTCCAAGGGTTTAAAAACTTTAGGTCGTACTGTTGCCATTTGAGGTCTATTGTTAGGACAAATTATTTCTGCCATTAGATTTCCCCCAAAGGCAGGTCTAGTTTGAACTAGTAGTCTTTTTTCTACATCCATACTTAAAGAAGTACAGTCAGCAGTAAGCCCTGTTCTTATTGTAGAAGAAATATGAGGGGCTAAGGAACGTCCCTTGGCAGTTGCGCCTATTAGGACAATTTCCGGTTTATATTCTTCTATAAGATTGACCATCGTTTCTCCGTAAATATGGTCGTTAAAATCATTAAGCCACTCTTCATCTACCATTAAAACTTCATCAGCTCCATAGGCTACTAATTCTTTAGATAAAGGTTCAACCTTATGCCCTAATAAAACAGCTGTAACTTTTACATTTATAGTTTTAGCTAATTCCCTTGCCTTACCCAAAAGTTCCAATGAAACGGTTTTTAGTTGACCGTATCTTTGCTCTGCAAATACCCATATTCCTTGGTAGATACTTAGATCCCCAATTTTTACTTCATCTCTTTGGAAGTCTATAGCATTGAATTTACAGCTTTCGACGCAGGAACCGCAAAGGTTACATTTTTCTCCTATATGAGCTTTTTTATCTATAATTTCAATTGCATTAAAAGGACAGGCAGCTACACATCTTCTGCAACCTACGCATTTGTCTTCTATAATATTTATACTTGCCATTAGTCTACCCCTTTTAACTTAATTAGTATTTCTGATAGTTTAGTTGCCTTTTCTTCAGCAGTCCCTTCAATCATTTCATTTTTAACTTCATGGACGGGAACAAAAGTTTTTCTAACCTGTGTAGGCGAACCCTTCAGCCCTGTCCTGCTTTCATCTGCACCACTTGAATGGAAGGTAAGAACTTCAATCTCTGATTTTTCAGCCACTTTCATTGATTTTATAGATGGAAGTTTAGGCATATTAATTTCTTTAACTACTGTAATAAGAGCAGGAAGTTTTATTTCTATTTCTTCATAGCCATCGTCTGTGATTTTAAGACACTTGATTGAATCCTTTTTTATTTCAATAATCTTGCTTATATCTGTTGCGTATGCAATCCCCAAGTTTCTGGCTAAACTAGGTCCTACCTGAGCCGTATCCCCATCAGTAGCTTGCTTTCCACATATAATTAAATCAAATTCTCCAGCTTTTTCTATACCCTTACTAAGGGTATAGGAAGTTGCTAAGGTATCTGCACCAGCAAATTTCCGATCTGTTAACAATATTCCTTTGTCAATTCTTAAAGATATAGCTTCCTTAAGCATATCTTTTGCCCCGGGAATACCCATAGTTATAGCTATAACTTCCCCGCCAATTTCTTCCCTTATCCGCACTGCTTCTTCTATAGCATATGTATCAAAGGGATTTATAATTGCAGGAACATTTTCTCTTATAATGGTGTTAGTTTCCGGATCTATTTTTACTTCATTAGTTCCGGGAACTTGCTTTATACATACTACTATCTTCATATTTCTCCCTCCTCATATGCAAATATAGTTCCTCTATTAAGTAACTGAGCAGGGTCAAATATTTTTTTAAGTTTTCTCATTTCCTTAATTTCTTCTTCATTGTACATTTTTTCTAAAAATGGTGCCTTTAATTTACCTACCCCATGTTCTGCAGATACGGCTCCGCCCATGTGGCTAACATTTTCAGCCCACTTTAAAAACAGTTCCTTACCCTTTTCATATTCCTCTATATTTCTAGGTATTATATTAACATGAAGATGGTTGTCTCCTATATGACCGAAAATAACTGCTTGTAAATTGTTTTTTTCAATATCTTCATTGTAGATATTGATTATTTCTTTTAATTTATTGTCTGGAACTGACATATCCGTACCTAATTTCGTAATTGTCTTATCTATTTTCTTAATATTATCAATTTGCATATTTACACATTCAGGACATGCATGTCTAAATTCGTGGAGTTTTTCAAGATTAGTAGGATTGTTTGCTACCCAAGTTTCATCCTCATTTCCACCTAGTGAATTTATTACAGCACCTAATTTTTTTACTTCTGACCATATTTCTTCATCTGAATCTTTTTCTATTTCTATATAAACAGCAGTATGGTAACTTTCCTTTATTTCCTGAATATTTGAAAATGCAGGATTTGTTTTTTGCTGATTTCTTAACATCTCTAATGCTTTATGAGAGAAAAATTCAATAGCAGAAGGTTGAAGATTTAAATCTATACTATCTACTATTATTTCTTTCCTTAAAGCACGTACTAAATCAATAGCCTTATCTTCACTTGGCATAAATATAGTAATTCCCCAGCAAGCAGCCTGTACTTTACTAAGTTCAATTTCAATTTCACTTATAATTCCTAAGGTGCCGTCAGAACCGATGAATAAATCCAACATATCCATTCCCTCTTTGTTATAGTATCCCGACGTGTTTTTCTTTACATTAGGCATTTGATAATTAGGAAGTTGGCCTTTAATTATACGACCACTCTCTGTTTTCATGATAAATTCTTTTCCTTTGGCAATATATTGTCCTCTTTTTATAGTGAGAAGATCTCCATCTGCCAATACAATTCGAAGTCCTGTAATATGGTCTCTTGCTGAACCGTATCTGAAACTTTTAGCTCCCGAAGCATTACAGGCTGCAATACCTCCCATGGAAGCAGATGTTTCCGTTGGATCCGTAGCAAAGAACCATCGGTTTATTCCCATATAGTTTAATGCCTCTATAGAATCCTCATCCCAATCTGACGTCACAAAGGACTTATTTACTAAAAATTTTCTTAATTCCGTAAGCAATAGTCCCGGCTGAACTTTCAAGAAAAACCTATCATTTTCCTTATCATACTTAGCCGCCGTAACCTTATTCATCCTGCTTAAGTTTATTATATGACCACCGAAAGGAACTGCCGAAGCCGCAAGGCCTGTCCTTGCTCCTTGGGTAGTAATTTGTATATTTTTACGAGACATTTCTTTAACAGAAGAAATTATTTCTTCCTCCGTCTTTGGAAACACTATACTTTCAGCATTTCCCACCTGTCTCGATTCATCTCTTAAATATTCGCCGTACATTTGTGCAAAATTATTAGGCATACCACACCTCTTCCAACTATTAATGAATAATAATTTATCATAAATACTAATATAAATCAATAAAAAAGAAGAGAACTCCTCTCTTCATATGACCTACCAACCATTTTCCTGGAAAAACTCAGTAAAATGGGGTTAAGGTATTAAAATTTTGCGGCCATGAGCTTTAGAATTATTCGTGGCCGAAACCGTGAGCGGATATTTCTCTTGTTTTTCATCGACATTTTGAATTTTATTCTTCTATAGATATTTAAATAGTATCCAATACTCTTCTATATTAGAGCCTTAATATTTTCTATAACATAATCTATATCTTCTTTAGAAATTCCAACATGGGCTACGAAGCGATATTCCCCTGCTTCTTTACCATTTATTTTAATATTTTTTTCATATAATTTTTCAACTAATTCACTTTCCTTTATTATATCTTCTCCCATTTCGAAGAATACCATGTTAATATCTAATCTTTCATTGATTACTTTTATTCCAGGAATTTTAGATAGTTCCTTAGCTAAGTACTTGGCATTTTCATGGTCTTCTTTTAATCTGTCAGTCATTTTTTCCAAAGCCATTATGCCAGCTGCCGCTAATATACCAATCTGCCTCATACCGCCTCCTAGAAGTTTTCTATACTTTCTAGCCCGATGGATAAACTCCTTGCTTCCGGCAAGCATGGAGCCTGACGGTGCCGCTAATCCTTTTGATAAACAAAACATTACTGAATCACAAGATGCTGCTATATTCTTAACATCTGTACCTAGCGCTAGAGCTGCATTAAATATTCTTGCTCCGTCTAAATGTACTGGTATGGAATGTTCTTCCCCTATTTTCTTTATTTCTTTCATTATTTCCAAGGAAACAACTGCACCACAACCATGAGCATTTTCTAAACATATAAGTCCTGTTTCCGGCTCATGAATATCATCTACTCTTATAGCATTAAGAACATCCTCCGGAAACATAGTTCCATTTTTCGTTTCCAAAGTTCTCAATTGAACCCCTGCTATAAGGGCAGAAGCACCCACTTCATGAAGTACAATATGGTTATCTTTCCCTACTATTATTTCTTGACCTCTTTTAGTATGAGTTAAAATAGCTAGTTGATTGCCGAAGGTACCGCTGGGAACGAACAAGGCTGCTTCCTTACCAACTTTTTCAGCTGCAATCTTTTCTAATTTGTTAACCGTAGGGTCATCTCCATATACATCATCCCCTACTTCTGCATTGGCAATAGCCTGTCTCATTTCATCTGTAGGCATTGTAACCGTATCGCTTCTTAAATCAACATATTTCATTTTTTCACCCTCTATTTGATATTTTATTTATAATCATTGCTCCCTTTGGTCGAAGTCTTGGGTTAGGTCATCTCACAGTCCTATTCACCAATTTACATGCTTTAATAACATGCTTTGCCAAGACGGCAGTAGTTACGGAACCTACTCCTGAAGGTACCGGAGTAATGAATTGTACCTTATCAAGACAATCCTGGGTATCTACATCTCCTGTTATTTTACCACTACTATCTACATTGATTCCTACATCTATTACGATAGCTCCATCTTTTAGGTATTCCTTTTTTATCATTTGTGGCTGTCCTATAGCTGCAACTAAAATATCAGCCCTTTTGGTAACTTTCGATAAATTCTTCGTTTTAGAATGACACACTGTTACTGTAGAATTTCCCCTCAGTAGTAACATCGATAGAGGTTTACCTACTACCATAGACCTACCTATTACTACCGCTTCTTTGCCTTCAAGTTCAATCTTATAGTATTTAAGAACTTCTAATGCTGCCATGGCAGTACAAGGAGGAAAACCTGTTTCATCTCCTTCTACTAATTTAGCAACATTAACTGGATTAATACAGTCAACATCTTTTTCGGGACTTATAACAAACTTTATTTCATTTTCATCTATATGTTTAGGCAATGGTCTAAAAAGCATAATACCATGAACGCTACTACTATCTACAAGCTTTTTAAGTTGCTTAATAAGATTACTTTGATCTATATCTTCAGGAAGGGCCAATACTTCCGTTTCTATATTAGCTTCATCCATTCTCTTAATAATTGCATTTTCATAGGCTATACTATCTTTTCTTTCACCGACGCGAACAATTTTCAACTTTGGTATAATTCCATCTCTTCTTAATTTACCAGCTTCGTTTTTTGCATCTCTAATGATACTGCTTGCTACAAACTTGCCATTTAACAGTTTTTCCATTGGTCCTCCCTTAGCCTAACATTTTGAGTACTTTAGAATAAATTTCATCGGCTTTTTTGTTTCCTCTATCCAAAATTTCTTCCGTTCTTTCTCTTACGCTTTCTACATAAGTTCTATCTTTAATTGAATTTACATTTATCAATACATTTAAGTAGGCACTGTTTAAAGCAGCTTTTAAAAATTGAACCCCTACTCCTATATCGCTTATAATAATTTTAGCTGCCATATCTAACAATTCCTCATGTAAAAGTATTCCTTCATAGACTAATTCCATGGTTTCTAAAGGAGCATTACATGCAACTTTTAGGTACTTTTCCATTGCTTTTTCTTTAAGTTTTCTTTCTTCTTCCGATGAAGATGGCATAGAATAGGCCTTGGATAAAGGTTCGAAATTCTTGGCATCTTCTTCTACTAAATTTAATAGTTTCAGCCTAAGTTTTTCTCCTCTATCTAAAATATCCTCATGCTCTTTTTCAAATTGAATTAAGTTCTTCTTACCCTTTGAAAAATTTACAACCATCATATTGAGAGCCACTCCTAAAGACCCTCCCAATGCCGCAGCCCCTCCTCCACCGGGAATAGGCTTTTTAGCTGCTAATTCCTTAGTAAAATCTTTACAGGATAATTCTGTTAATTCCATAAGTTCACCTTCTCGTCTATCATTCGTCATCCTGGACGACCAGCTCAACGATCATCGTAAATCGCAAAATGAAGGTGGTCTTCCCATTTTCCGTTAATTTCTAAGTATCTTTTTGAATAACCTTCTTCTTCAAAGTTAAGTTTTCTCATAACTTTCAATGATCTTTCATTTCGTGGTACTACATTTACTTCAATTCTATGAAGATTGTAATCATCAAACATTATCCTTACTACTTCTTTAATGGCCTCTGTCATATATCCTTTGTTAACTTCATCTTTGTCTAACTTATAGCTCATAAAACAAGACTTGAAATTTCCCATTATAATATTACTAAGTCCTATATTCCCTATAATCTTTTTGTTTTCTTTTTTAAAAATCCAAAACCTTACATCTTGGCGTTTTTTAAACATATTGTATTCATAGTTTAATTGGCTTTTTTGGTAGCCTAAAGTATAAAAATCTTTAGGTCGTTTCGGCTCCCATTCCTTCAAAAAATTATGGTTCCTTTTATAATAATCTAACACTTCCCTAGCATAATTGGATTTAATTATTCTTAAATATAGTCTTTCTGTTTCATAACTTCTAGGTCTTAACATATTTGCCTCTCTCTTTTAATTCTATAATTACTGTTAGGTTAAGTCAACGTTATTTTGCTTTACTATAGATTTTTTTTATGATAATATTATCATTATTAAACTATGGAGGCAAGAGTTGAAAATTAAAGCTAACAATTTGTTCGTAATACTTACTGCATTTTACATATATTTTATTATAGCCTTGTTTGAAAGTACAAGGGGCAACTTTGTGCCTTTTTTTATGGAAGAATTCCGTATAAACAATACTCAAATGAGCTTAATTTTTGTATTTAATACCATGGGTGCCACCATAGGAAGTTTTATGGGGGGACACCTATGTGAAAAACACGGTCATAAATTTGTTTTTTTTACAGGCTCTACAATTTCAACCCTATCTGTATTAATAGCTCCCTTTGCTTCAAATCTTATATTGCTGGGACTTTTTAATTTTTTATTCGGAGTAGGAAGAGCCTTGTTAGCCGTTACAATCGATTCATCAGTACCAATTTTATCTATAGGCTTTGAGTCTATACTAATGAACATTACTCATTTTATGTACGGTTTCGGTAGCTTTGCAGGACAAAGTATCTACGGAAATCTACTTGGACAAGGTTTCCACTGGAGAAGAATATATTTATACTTAGGAATTTTCTTCATTATATCAATTATCCTTACTATATTTATTAAGATACCGAAAATCACCACAAATGTTAATAAGGGAGAAAAAAGAAAGGAATTATATAAAAATCCTATTATCTATTTATTTGTAGTAGCCGTTGCTTTTACATTTTTAGGTGAAGCAGTACTATATACCTGGTTTATAAGCTATATGAGAACTTCTTACGGATTTAGTCCTCCCGCTGCCGCAAAATATGCAACTATCTATTACTTTCTCTTTGCATTAGGCAGACTAGTAGGGGGGTTCGTCCTTAATAAAACAGGTAATATTAAAGGCCTTCAAATTTATTTGTTAGCCGGTGCTATGTGTATCCTAGCAGGTCTTCTGTTAAGGAGTAATGGACTGATAGTTATTGCAGCCTCAGGTTTTTTTATATCAATAGTTTTCCCTACATTAATGGTTATAACAAACAAGATTTTCAAAGAAAGCTCTTCTTTTGCCATCGGTCTTATAACTACTATAGGCAATATATTATTTATGATCCTACTAAATATTACGGGGGCGCTAAATGATTTTGCCGGAAACTATGTGGCCTTCTACATAGCCCCTGCAGCAATGATTGGAAACTTTATAATCATTACAATAATAAATAGAAAAACAAACAAAACAGTAACTTAACAGAGACATTCCTTTTGCCCCACACCTATAAGTGTAATCTTCTTTTTATTTCTGCAATTAATCTTTTATCTTCGAAAATAATAATGGTTGACAATGATATAACACTAGTAACTATGCAAATAAGAGATGGATATAGTACGTCCAAAAAACCAAATATTATAAATATTATGGGAACTATTCCAAAAAGCCCATCAATTATAACATACAGTATATAATCTTCAATGTGGAGTTTTCTAATTTTAGAAATTGTTGCCATGGATATCATAGCAAATGCACAAACAAAGGGTATTACATAATTTATAGACCATCCTTTCCATCCCATCAATATATCCCAAATTAATACAATTGCAGATATAGTCATAACTTGGTAGACAATATTTTTAGGAATGTTCTTTCGTTTATTTATGGCAGTTAAAATACTTGCCCAAACGGAACCGAGACCTCCCAAAATAAACAAAGACCAAGCACCTCTTTGTGGAAGTAATATATTAACAGCTAGTGAAATAGATGCTATTATTATGGAAATCAAAAGCGTTATTTTCAGAAAGGTTGAATGTTCCTTGTAAGCAAATGAAATCCTTGGGAAAACTTCATCTTGTACCTTATCTCCCGTAAGTCGTCCCTGGCAAAGAGGACAAAGTTTTCTTTTTCCCACTATATCTACATTGCAATTGTTACAGTACTTCATTATAGTACCTCCTGTTCATCTACAACATTAGATTCAATAACCACCGGAATCCCCATATCTGTTAATGTTTTAAAAAAACGTCTTTGAATTTCCCTACTTACAAAGGCAGAAGTAAAGCTTATTCTAAGTTGATTTTCAAAAGAACATACACAGGCCTGAAGTTTATTTGTACTGACAAATATATCAAAAGAATAGATAAAGGGCTTAAGATCTGCCGGCATATTAACTACACCTACGTTGGACAAGGTAGATGTATAGCTTCTGTCAACAATACTATTGGCAATTTTCAAAACCAAATCCTTTATTGCAAGAGGAATCATACGTATAATAAAATTATTTTCTAAAGAAGCTAACTTGTTAATCCTTCTTTCCAAAACTTCCGGTGACAAATTTTCTTTAAATTCCTTTTTCAAAGATTCTATTACTTGGTCTAATTCAGAACTTCCCTTGGAAAAATCATAAGAAACATTTATAACTCCAAAAAAATTCCGTGCCGTTTGAGAGTGAAAATAGTTCCGCAAATTTACAGGAATACTTAGGACAACAGGTTTGTTTTTTAGTCTCATAGGTATTTCTTCATTTATTGAAGACATTAAAATTGCTG
>JAAYRW010000005.1 GCA_012518555.1 Tissierellia bacterium | reverse complement strand
TTTGAATAAGGGTGCAAATAAAAAATAATACCTAAGCGTTCTAAAATTCCAAGCCATTTCTTCGCAGTCACCTGATTAATTCCCGCTATATCAGCAATAGTTTTATAATTAAGCATTTGCCCTGCCAGAGCAGCAGTTGCTGTAATAAAGTTCATGAATTTAAGAGAATCGATAGTGCCAGAAATTTCTTTAACATCTCTATCTATATAGGTACTTACATAACTTGAATATACTATCCGATGGTCGCTGTATTTTCCGCTGATTAATGCAGGCATACCCCCCTTCCAAATCCTCTCATAGACGGCAGGTGTATCAATAGCTTCCCGTTCCATAATTCGCTGGGAGAGTTTCTCATAATCAAGTTCAAAGGGGTAGGTCTCTGAACCGCAAATTTCTGCTTGAGACATAGGAGACATATACAAAAGACATATTCGTCCTGCCAGTGATTCTTGCACTCCATCCATAAGCTTAAACACTTGTGAACCTGTAAGCCAAAAATCTCCTGGTCTGTGATTTTGATCTATATGAATTTTAATATATGGAAAAAGCTCTGGTGCATATTGTACCTCATCAATAAAAACAGGAGGCTTGTGAATTTGCAAAAACATTTTCGGATCATTTTTTGCCATTTCACGCTCGGTTAAATCATCCAAAGTAACATATTTCCGTCCGATATTCTCTTCTTGCGCAAGTTTTTGTAGCATAGTTGTTTTGCCTACTTGCCGAGGCCCTGTAAGTAGAAGTGCCGCAAACTCTTTTGACAAACGTAAGAAGGTTTCTTCCATGGCTCTTTTAATATATCTCATACTGATCACCTTTCGATTATATTGTATTTTAAAAATTATATCCTAATAACCTCCATAAGTCAATAAAAAATCGTCTAAAATTAGATCTGTTGCAATTTTAGACGATAGTTTTCGAGTTCTACATTAACCCACATTATCTCTTCGCTATTGTATATACAAGAAGGTAATTTAAAATTCTATAAGCTACAAAAGCAATCTATTTTTTCATATTATAATACTTCCCTCAAAGGCTTCCATGCTAGATCAGAAAGATCCTCTTTATAGATAGTATTATTAATATATAATCTAGAATTTTTATCTCTCACAAAACCCCAATTTATATTATGTTTTTCTGCATATTCCTTAAAAGCAAGAAACTTAATTTCACTCATTTTGTCTATGTTTTTGCTCTTTCCTTTTTGCTCTCCACCCTTAGTTTCTATAATCCATACGTCACCATTTTTCTTTTTTACTATATAATCAGGATAGAACAATTTCTAAGCAGACATACCTTGTACATAAACAACAGACATATATTGTTGACCCGTATCACCATTTTTATATACCCAGTCAATATCATTTTTGTCTTCACAATACAACTCAAATAATCTCTCACTAGTAGAACGTAATCCATCTACAACCATTTGTGTTGTGTATTTTTCATATGCATTACTTAAAAAAATCTCGATATCTTTTTCTGTAGAATCAAATCGAACTTTATCCTCTCTAGGAATAATAAACTTGGCCCTTTTTGGATTAATATTCATATTCATCTTTACTTGATACCTCGTCATTGACGCTACTTCTTTGAAATCATCCCTTAATTTTGGTACATTATTTATTACAAAAGCATACCATTCTAGTTTATTTAGTAATAAAACCTTATTTTTTATTCTTGGACTTGCTGCAAATAATCTTTTTAAAACAGCTCTTACATTTTCATTAGTCATTGATACTGCCTTTTTAATTATATCTATTGAATGAAGCAAGTCTAATCCATGTTCATGTGTGTTAACTTTATATGAAATCTCCCCGTAATCTGCGGTTTCTTCCATTATGATATCCTTAAAAGTTACAAATCTACCACGCCGAAAGTGCCCAAAAATTTTATCTCCTATAATAAACCCGGAATTTTCTAATATTTTTTTGTTTTCTTTCTTATCTTTCCCTAACCCATACATTCTTTATAAAGAATGTATATATATTATCATAAATTACATCCCTTAATATTCTATATGCATTTTTATAATTTATCTCTTCTTTTTCTTTTTGTCCCATACCCTTAGTGTATAATTTGCTTACACTATCAAATTTCATCTTTGAGCATATTTCATCTGCTAACTCAATTTCTTCTAAAGTTGGATTTTCTTTTTCCATTACTTCTTTAACGATATCTAATTCATTTTTACTAACGCCTTCTACTAGTAGTTTATATTCTCTATCCCATTCTTCCTTTGGAATTCGAATATCTTCTATATTAGTAAGCTCGTTCTTATAAAACAATATACTTTCTTTTAGTTTAGGAAGTCTTTTATTAACATGTTGCATTTTTACCCCAGTAGGTTCAGACATTTTTACTGAAATATTGTTAACAAAATTCTTTTCACCAAAAATTTCATCACATAGTAATTTTAAATTTGCATATTCATTATCATCTATACTAATAAAGATCATGCCATCTTTAGACAAGAGATTTTTAGCTATTAATAATCGTCTATTCATAAAAGATAGCCACTTACTGTGCCTATAACTATCATCTTTATCAATATAATTATCATCATATATAAAATCACCTCCTAAATTATAAGGAGGGTCTATATATATTACATCAACTTTTCCTTTATGTGTTTTTTCTAGCAGATAAAGGCTATGTAAATTATCTCCTTCAATTAAAAAATTATATGGCTCGGCTTTATTCATTATTATTTCTTTATCTTTAATTTCAGTAAAAACCGGTATCTTGGTTTTTAATTCTTTATCTACTCTTTCCTCATGCTCCTCCCAGACAAGCCCATATCTTTTTTCTGTTAATGCATTTTCAATTTCATTTATTGCTATTAAACTGTCATCATCTGTATGTTGTTTTCTCAACTCATCAAGGAATTTTAACACTTCTTTCCGTTTTATCTTAGATAAATTACTCATTTTACCACCTCATTTTGCTTTAATTATACTATAGCTTCTTTAAATTTTCCACAAATGAAAATCAATATAATCTGTTCGACTTGGATAAGTTATCTAATTAGAAGGGCCTAATCCCTTTAAGACGTATTATAATATTTAATAAATCTATATTGTAATTTGCAATATTTTACAAATGTAATGAAAAACATCAAAACAAAGCTTAAGAGGTTAATCCCCTCTTTATATTCTCTGCAAAGTCTTTGGCTTTTTCTCTTATATTTTCTATCCTTTCTATGTCTCCCGGCTTGTTGGCTGTTTCCATTAATGCAAATTTGGGAGGCAGCATGAAGGTTTTGTTTATATTTAGTGCACTTATAAGCTGTTGGGCAACAATATCACTTCCGCTGAATCCAGAAACAATTATGGAATAAAAGCATTTATCGTAAAATTTTGTTTTTCTGTAAAGGGCCGTTAAACGGTTAATTACTGCCGACATATTTGCGCTTATTGAATCATTGTAGTTGGGACAAAGCATTATTAAAACATCACATTCAAGTATGGCTGGATAAACTTCTTCTACCATTATTCCTCCATAAAAACAGTTTGTATAATGAGAATAATGTTTGCAGGTCTTGTAGGAGCAACCTTTACAATCTACTACAGAACCGTTTTCTATATGAATTCCTTTAATTTGGTAGTCTTGCAAATAATCTTTTACCATTTTCCATAATGCAAATGTATTAGAGCTTTTAAACTCGCCTGAATATAGTGCTAAGATTTTAGGATTAGACAATTTCTTTGTATTATCCACTAGCCTGTTAACAACTTTTCGGCAATTTATAAGAAGAATTTCTTCCAAGGATGTGCCCTCAGCTCCTACTTGCTGTGTCTTGAAATTTCTTAATGAACCGGTTGCCTCTGCTAAAGGTCGTCCCGGAAACATACAACCTGCCATATTTGCATAGAATATAATCTTCCTAGCTTCTGCTTTAGAAAATAACTCATTATTAGAGTTAATTAATATTCCACCAATTGAATTCTCCATGAAATTTGAACCGGATAAGCTAATTTTATGAAGTATCTTCATATGCTCAATATTTATCCCCGTACTTCCTAATTCAATAGCAAATAATATTTTCCTATTTTTTAAATCTTTTATATTATCAGCCACAGTTATAACTTCATATTCATATCCTTTTAGAGAATAAGTAAGCATTTTCTCTAACCTTTCGGATGTAATTCCCGGTTTAAGAACTGTTATTTTATTCATACTTCCCCCTTACTATGAATCCTATAAGTTACACTACTAATTCACGCCGTCTCATCCACCGAAACCCACCAATGTCTGGTAAGTGTTTTTTATCCTTTCAAAAAGCTTATCTGGCATTTTTATTTTTTCTATATCGAGACCTGTAGGTAAATTCCTGTTTTTAGCCCCCATGTAGACACCGGCTAAATAATTGGAGCTATAATGATACTCTCCTCTAAGGGTTAGTGCTATAGATATTGCTCCTGAAGAAAGTGCCGGAGCTACAAAAGGCTTAAATCCCGTTTTTCTTACTTGTAGGTTTGCTTCTACAGCATATTTTGTCAGTTCTTTTGACAATTCATCATCGTAATTAATAATACTGTTAGCAATTATTAAATCTTTACCGTGAGGACCGTAGGCTCTTCCTTCATCTAAGTACATCGAAAACTTATCGTATTTTTTTGAATAATAGCTAGCCCTAGCATTCATTACTCCTAAACCATATCCTTTTATTTGTTCTGGTGCCAAAACTCCCCTGCTTTCCTGTAATACTACTGAACAAAGCTGGTCTACAGGATCTGATACTACTGCAAATATCCCTTTAAATTTTGCAGCTGCAGCCATAGCAGCATATTCTTTAATAATTTTTGAGTTTTCTTTCAGTTGAGCCATCCTTACATCCCTTACTTCACTTCCTACAGGAGGAACTCCCTTTGAAGCACAAAACACAAACATATGGCAGTCAAAGAGTTCTTCTTTCTTTATACCATGTACTTGAGGCAAAGAATCTTCAAAAGGAAAAGATGTTTGGTTCATTTCGTATTCCCATCTTTTAACTTTTTCGGGACTTCTATCATATATTCCGATAGAATCTACAATATCTTTGCCAAGTATTTTAAGGCCTATTAAAAGAGTGCTCCCTACATCTCCTAAGGCTAGTATGTTTATTTTCTTTTTTCTTGCTTTTTCCATATAGAGACAATCTTGGTAATCTCTATACCTTATATTAACTGCCTTAATTTTTCTTCCTTCTATAAGTTCTGTAATTTTGTGGGGTAATTGGTAGTCAACTTCAGTTAATTTAAGCATATCAATTCTTTCTTCATCGGCAAATAAATCTGAAACATGGTTTACTGCAAATGTTTTTTTTGAATTATCTTTTAATTTAGTTAAAAAGTACAATTCATTACAATCCTTTGGAATACTGTTTATTTTTCTATAGTTAAGATTATCTAACCTTGAAAAGCAATATTTATCTTTATATTTGTAGTAGAACATTATTTAATTATCCTTTCCAATTTTAGCAAGGCTTCAATACTTACATCCATATAACTGGATGCTTCTTTATTTAAATCGTAATAAATATTTTCACCTAAGTAGGGTATTCGTGGAGATAACAAAACTTCTCCCAACCTTTTTACTGTTAAGTTCTTTTCGTAAATTTCTTTAAATTCTCTTTCCAATGTTAATAGTATATGTTTTGCATTTTCTAGACATACCATTGATAAATTGTATATTGCTTCATTAGTAGCTCCTTTTATAAACATGGGCGAGTAATAAGGAAGTATTAGGTTTATGGATGGTATTAACATCATATTTTCACTTTCCAACCCTATGCCATCTCCCCCTAAAAATGGATACATTAAGTTTTCGTTAAACCACAACCTTAAGTTAGGAATGAAATACGCACAGTCTGACTCTCTTCCCTGTATATCCATTAAGTCCTTGCCTCTGCCTGACATTATACCTACAATAATCTTTTTAACATTTACATTATACCTTTTCAATATAGGGTCTACCTCTTTAAATCTGTATCCCTTGTGAAGTAAGTCATCAACTAAAATCACCGGTTTCCCAAAGGATTCTATAGTCTTTGCTTGATTTTCTATTGGGGAATAAAAGGGGTATTCTTTAATTTTAAATTTACTTGCATCGGAGGAATATATTTTTTCCGTATGCAATGATTTTGTTGTAGTATTAGGAACAATCATGCCCTTTAGTATATTACCAAAAGGCACCACCATATTTTCACCTAAAACCCTTGGTACTTGTGGTTCATTAGGTACATTGTTTAAACTGCATATTTTATTAATGAGAATTTGATTTAATATGTCATTATCAACTGAAAGTACTAAACTTCCCGGATAAAGTTCAGTCATAGATTTTTGCAGTCTTTTTCTTGCATATAAAATTGCTTCCTCAACTCTTTTATTTTCATTTAAAGGTTCTTTAATAAAACTTTCTAAGTTAAGAGTTAAGCAAATAGGGAATTTAATATCAACTCCATATACAAGCTTATTTATGCTTTCATCGTAAATCTTTTCAAAGCCTTGTAGTTTCAATGTTTCCACTACCAGAGGACTATCTTTGTCTGATAATAAGTTATGATATAAAACATAGATAAAATCATTTCTTAAACAATAAGCTAAAGTTTCCGTAATGATAATTTGCTCTAAATTACTATAGCTATTGCTTGAATTGATAAAAATCCCATCTATAACTATTATAGCTCCAGCAGTTTTTTCCCTTACAATATTTGCAATATACTGACTTTCAAACTCAGAATAAACATCAGAAGTGCTTATTTTATGGAAGGCAGCAAATCCTAATAGCTTATTTGAATTTTTTGTATCTCTTATAACCAATAATTTAATATTTTTAGATACTAATTTCTCTCCAATATTATCGTATAAGTCTGTATGCATGAAAATATAATGCCCTATTTCATCTACTATTTTTTTGCTTAAATCTTCTACGATTTCAACAACAAAAGGTTTAGCTTTAAATATTGTTTTATCTAAATGTTCCCTTTTATACAAGTTTCTACTATATATGAATTTTTCAGCCATGGGATCAATTAAATTTGATATATCTCTATTGTTATCAATATTTTCCCGTATTTGAGTAGAGCTAATATCCTCTAAATAAACTGGCAATTGTAGTTCAATTAATGTTCCCTTAATCCTTGCTTTAGCTTCTTTAGCTTTCTTTAAGGTCTCTGTCTCATCATCAGTAGATCTTTGGAAAACAATATGGTTAAAATTATGTATGGAATTCTTTGTAGGTCTTGCCTTATATGCCGTTGCATTTAACAAAACATCACTTCCTACAACTATATGTACTTCTTTGTTAGTAAATAAGGATTTCAATATTTTCAAATCATCCTTGTTAGATAAATTTATAGGAATATCATCGGTAAATAGAAAGACACCCAATTCATCTGCAATGGACATATTAATAATTTGTCTTCTTATCATTCGTGGCTGCACTTTCTTCGACCAGGAAAATTCGTCTACTGCTAAGTAAACATCATACCCTAAATTCCTTATTTCTGTTACGATACCCTTATGGCTCAAAGAAAAAGGATCAAAAGTTCCCGGGAAAAATGCTATATTTCTATTTTCTTTTATTGCAAAACTTTTATTATAAAACTCATAATCACTTATAAATCTATATATATGATTGAAAGAGGCAGAGTTATTAAAAAAGAATAGATCACTTAATTCCCTTTCACTGATTAAAGTTAATAACTTTTTGTAAACTAAGGAAAAGACTTTGTATTTTTGATCTAAAGATAGTACATTTGAGCCGAAAATATATTGACCTACCACTAAGAAAGTTTCTTGTTTTACCTGGATATTATAGTTCGCCAATCCACCCAAAATAATGCCAAGCATTTTTATTAACCTTTTATGAATGACCCTATTGTCTTCGCCAAATCTTTCTTTATATTCTGGATAATACTGAACCATTACTCCAAAGGTATCTATGACTAAGGCACTAGATCTTTCATTAGTATTATTGTAAATATTCTTTAAATCTATAATAAGTTCATCTAATTCTTTTGGAGATAATAACATTGAAAAACGCCCTAAATATTCCGGTATATACTTTGCATATTGCATTTCGTCTATTTCTAAACCTTTAATAAGCTCAAATGCAATTTCG
Organism: Tissierellia bacterium; assembly: GCA_012518555.1. Lineage (GTDB taxonomy): Bacteria > Bacillota > Clostridia > Tissierellales > Sedimentibacteraceae > Sedimentibacter. The sequence continues at coordinate 12,285 of JAAYRW010000005.1, read as the reverse complement.
TTTCTCTGATCAATTGTAAGCATGTGACCTAATTCCACCAAGGAATTGCCCGCTTTATTTCTAACTGATTCCTTAGCACTTACTTTTACAAGATTTGCTAAATGAGTTGCCGTCTGAAGAAGGGCAAGCTCATTTTTATGACTAAGATTTTCCATTATATAATCTATACTGATAGTTTTTACATTCCATGGAGTGGCTGCTTTTAAATTGTTTAAGAATATATCCGATGTTTTATACCAGTCACCTAGTAGAAGGGTAGAATATTCTTTTAATAGATTCTTAGGTGCATTTATATTTTGGGCAATTTTATATTTTAAATAATTTATACATAAACCTTCATCTTTAGAAAATTCCCATATAATATTATTAAGACTGTTTAAAGACTCCCCTGTAATTTTTATAGACCTTACCGCTTTATATAAAAACTGAACTGCCATTAATCTAATACTGTAGGATTCTTCTTTACAAGCTTCTATTGAATAAGAGATTACGAAGGATAACTGTTCCTCCGTATACATATCAACAGGGATACTTAAGAGTGAATTTAAACTGTTTAGCTTAGCTACTTCATCATTTAATCCACTACCCAAATACTCTAAATATATTTTTAAATATTCCTTTTTCCACTTGCTGTTTGGAGAATTTAGAACAGAATCAACAAAAATTCTTAAAGAATATCCAATCCATTCTTTGTGATTTTCAGTTACCTTATGTCCAGGAGAAAGGAAAAGTCCAAGATATTTATCCCACAATGATATACTTGATTTATCTTCAGTGTAATTTATTTTTACATCCTCAGGAATTTCCTTCCTATATTCTACATCATAATGTACAATAATTGTTCCCATTAAATTAGCTGCCTGTTTCCTAATATCTCCTTCTCGATGAACTAAAAGTTCATATAAAAAACCTAAGGCAAATAACTTTTCTTTTTGAGACAAATAGATACAATATTCCCCTAAAATATTTAAATATGTTCGTATGTTTTTCCAATCTTGCTCACTTCGTGCAGCTTCAATCATACTGGTAAAGGTAGTTTCATTGTTAAGCTTGCTCATTAAAGAAGTATTGTGTTCTATTGCCATGTATTTGAAATTTTTCACTACTTCATAACCGTCAATAAGGGCAAAATCAACTTCCTTAACAGGGTTAGGCTCAGTAGAATTTAATTCTATATTTATACCCTTATATACTAAGTAGTCTTCAAAATCTTTAAGTTTTGAATAAACTCTTGTATACCTTTTTTCTTTAGTTTCATCAACATTGTCTAATTTATCTAAAATAATATGAAAAGACTCATCTAATGAATAAACATGCATCTCATTGCCCGTCTTAGTCTTTTTGTTTTTAACTCTAAAATCTGCATATATTAAAATTAGAGATTCAACTGATAAATTCTCAAGTTCTAAATCCCAGGTTGAATGGTTTGCCGCAATTAGAGCGATTCCATGCATATTGTTTCTAACAAACCATTGATTTGTATAGTAATAGTGAAGATATGCTACTCTTCTTTTTTCAAGGCCTTTACAGCCGTACTTTCCAATATCATGACCTGCAGCAGCACCAGAAATCAGACCTAAGTCTACCTCTACTCCTAGCTGTTTTAGTTGCCTTGCCACATACATGGCAACATGGTGGACTGCTGCCACATGATGTAAAGTATTATAGCCGTTAACCTCACCATCAAGCATCATAAGTTCATATATATATTTTTTATCAAATTGTTCAATAAAACTATCGTATTCTGACCGATTAGGTAGGTCTTCTATTTCTTCTTCTGTTAAAAAGTTAAATTTAGTAAATATGGAGTCATTGTATTTATCAGCATATCTTAAAATAGTTCGTAATATTTCAAGATATATAAGTACAGCAGCTTGGCATTTAGGATTAAATTTTATAGTTACGGCTTCAGGAAATGACTGGTGTAAAACATATTGAAAAATATATTCAAGCCAGTCAGTGGGAGGCTCAGTACACACACTGTCTAAAATATCTTTGGACAAAGAAAGTACATTTTTACAGCTAACCTTTTTTTTAGTGACTAAAGTTAGAAGATTATCTACGAAACGCTTATTTATTAAAAAAGTTTGTATTCTTTCTTCAGACAAATTAATACGTTTCAAAAAATTCTTTTGAGTTAAATTATAAAGAATTTCCTTATTAATTTCATTTGCAATAGACCTGCTCATCTTATCCTCCCCTATATTCCAATTAATTACATTATATCATAGGCTACAAACTGCTTCAATTATTTTCATACCCTGAAAAAGTAGGTGTAAAACTGGAAATATAAACAATATCTTGAATTATAGCAAAATATGTATTATAGTTAATAAAATAAAATATGGAGGTCTATATGTTTTTATTAACTTACTACTATGATAATAGAGAATCTGTAGGTTTTCTAAATGAGGAAAAAACCGGCATAATCCCGGCTGAAAAGGTTTTATCCCTTAATTCAAATTCTAATATGATTGACCTTATAGAATTATTTAATACTATTGATTTAGAAAAGTTAAAGGAAAAAATAAGCTTATACAGGGATGAAATTAAAATAGCTGAAGCTAAAATCTTATCACCAATTCCTTATCCTAAAAGAAATGTTTTATGCTTGGGTAAGAATTATTTAGATCACATCCACGAAGTCAAAAGTTTAAAAAACGTAAATGCAGATATACCTGAAAAGCCCATATATTTTAGTAAAATTGCATATCCAACAATAGGACATAAAGATTTTATAGATTCTCACTCCCATATAGTAAAGGAATTAGATTATGAAGTAGAGTTAGCTGTAATAATCGGCAAAAAATGCAAAAATCTTTCTCCTTTAGAAACTGAAGATTATATATTCGGATACACAATATCAAATGATATTTCTGCAAGGGATGTACAAACTTCCCACATTCAGTGGCACAAAGGAAAATCTTTCGATACATTCTGCCCTTTGGGGCCATATATAGCTTACAAATCCAATTTCAATTTCCCTCCGAAATTAAATATTAAAAGCTATGTAAACGGGGAATTAAGACAAAATGGTAATACGAAAGATTTAATATTTGACATTCCTACAATTATAAGCGATATTACCTCCGCTATTACTCTCTACCCAGGAGATATAATATTGACAGGAACACCTGCAGGAGTGGGAGCAGGTTTTGAGCCACCTAAGTATTTAAATTCCGGTGACCGTATCGACTGCCTAATCGAAGGTATAGGTACCCTTTCCAATACTGTTAAATAAGAACGGGGACATTCCTTTAGAATATATTCTCCAAGGACAAACATTCATTTTCATCAATTATATAGAACAAAACCATTAAGTGCTCAAGCTCAGCTTGGGCCAAAATTTTGTCTTGATTTCTTAAATAGGTATACAGCTGCTGCATAGAAGAATTTATATTATCAATATCCCTTTGATTTATGAAAAAAATCCATAACTTCTTTACTTCATCCCATTTATCGAAATAAACATCCATATTCTTTTTTGCTGTTTCCCAGTCTTCCCTGCCTACAATATCCGATAAACTACTTAAATTGTCCCAATAGTAATTGATTGTCGGTTCTACAGAAGCATAATAAAACCAACCCCACAGTCCTAATAAAGCTACTAATATGCATAAAGAAATAATAACCATTCTCATAAAACTACCTCTTATAAAAAACAAATTTATCATTTTCGTCGACGAAACCATATAAAACCTCTTTAGGTTTTAGTTTGCTTTTTTTCAAGTTTCTGTCCAGTTCATCTTTTGAAATATTAAATTTCTTTAAATTATGGTGCATAACTCTACCGTCTAAAACTACAGATATTGGAAGTCTCTTGCATCTTTCTCCCGGCTGGCTGTCAGGAGCCACAACACTTACATCTCCATTAGTCTCCATAATAACGTAATCTATATCCTCAAAACTGTAGTAACCCTTTAGGCGTACTTGACTTAGTATATCACTCATGTCAACTCTTAGTTTATTCATATCTTTAACGTTAAACTTTCCATGATCGTAAATTATGGAAGGACTACCATTTATAATTTTTCTAATTGAATGACTTTTAAGAGAAATATATGATATTAGACATTGTAGAAACATAATAACTGATATAGCCATAAACCCATGTAGTAAAGGAGCATCTAAATCTTCCATAGGCATGACGGCAAGTTCCGCCAACATAAGGGATACGACCAGATCAAAAGGCTGTAGCTCACCAAGGTCTCCTTTCCCCATTATGCGCATTGCAATTAATAAAAAAACATACAATATAATTGCCCTGATAGCAACAATAACCATATTTTCCATCTCCCTAAAAATGCAGTAATGTATATTCTAACCGAAAGCACAAAAAATATTAAAAGCTCCGAAGTTTTTCTCCGAAGCTTTATAAATTTCATTTAGAGCTGTGTCCCTTCCTCTAAACAGCTTTATTTATAACATTTTTCATTTTCGCAAAAATCATTCTACCTGCTGCCGTTTGCAGAACGCTGGTAACAGTTACTACTACTGAATCACCTATACATTTTTTACCGCCTTCAACGACAATCATAGTTCCATCGTCTAAATAAGCTAATCCCTGTCCTGACTCTTTACCATCTTTAACAATCATAACAGTCATTTCTTCACCAGGCAGAACGACAGGTTTAACGGCATTTGCCAACTCATTGATATTCAACACTTCCACGCCCTGAAACTCAGCGACCTTGTTTAAATTAAAATCATTTGTCAGCACTTTGCCACCTAACTCCTTAGCTAATTTCAAAAGTTTAATATCCACTTCAATATCGCCATAATCTTTAGATTCGATTGATACACTTACGGATTCGTCTTTTTGAAGGATATTTAAAATATCTAGACCCCTTCTACCTCTGTTTCTTTTAAGGCTATCTGAAGAATCTGCAATATGCCTTAATTCCTTTAAAACAAATTCCGGAATTACTAAAGTCCCTTCAATAAATCCTGTCTTACATATATCCGAAATTCTTCCGTCGATAATTACACTAGTATCTAAAATTTTTGGTGCTATAATTTCTTTCCTTCTATCCTTTTTTCCTGCAGTAGCTTTTTTAAAATTTAAAAGCTGTGGTAGTGAAACGTCATCTTTTTTCCTTGTAGCTATCTTTATGCCTAAATATCCAAAAACTAAGTATAATATAATAGAAATTATTCTTCCTACATACCTAATATCAGAAAAAGGCTTACTAATGAGAGTTGCTATTACAAATCCCACTATAAGACCTAAAGCACCTAACATTATATCCATGGTAGAATATTTAAGTATCTCTGTTTCAAAAGCTTCTACGATTTTTAAGCTGGTCTTTATAATTTTAGAAGAAAAAAGAAAAGATATAATTCCAAAAACTAGACTAGTGCCTATAATCACGAAAATTTCATGAAAACTTGATAATGCAACAAGACCGCTATTGCTTATAAATACACCTAAGACTGCACCTAAAGATGCACCTGCAACAGCAATAGTTACTTTTAAAATTTTATCTATCATATATTCACCTCCTTATAAGTATACCCAATATATGTAATATTATTTAATAGTATATAATTTAATGTAACATATTTTTTATAATTTTGCTATAACTATTATACTAAAAAATCTTTAAATTTCCCTTAATTTCGCCATCAAATAATTCAACAAAAATACCAACCGATCATTTCTTATAGAATAATCTAAGAAATGTGGTTTGGTATAAATGGTTAAATATTAAGTAACTGGGTTTCTTGGAGAATAAAGGACCTTAGATTTAAAAAGAAATGCATTGAGCATATCCTTACGATTGCTTTTCCAATGCATCTTCATTAATAATTGTATCCATGTAGTCTAATATCTCATCGTTAGTCATATCTGTTGAAAGGGAAATTTCACTTACCAACATTTGTTTTGCACTTACCAGCATTTTCTTTTCTCCAGTAGAAAGCCCCTTTTCTTTATCCCTATATGTTAAATCTCTTACTACTTGGGCTACTTCGAAGATATCTCCTGTCTTCATTTTCGTCATATTGTCACGATATCTTTTATTCCAGTTAGAATCATTAATTTCTGCTTCCTGCTTTAAAATATCGTAAACTTTCTCTACTGATTTTTCATCGATGATGTTTCTTAAGCCAATATTATTTACATTATCCACAGGTATCATTAACTTCATTTCTCCTATGGGCATTTTCAATACATAATAGTTTTTAACTTCACCTAATATTTCTTTGGATTCCATCGTTTCGATAACACCGGCACCGTGCATGGGATATACTACTTTATCGCCTAAATTAAACATACTAATATCGCCTCCTAATATTAATAGTATACACCATTTCGAGGCGGATGTCAAATAAGATATTATACCCCCTATTGTACAAGCTTGTCAACATAAAAGCTACACATTTTCTTTACAATTTTGTGACATTTCGCTATTTACCTACAAAAAAAGTAATTATCCTTTGGCGCAGGATAATTACTTCTAATTATTAGCAAAACAATATCATCTTTTTAACTTTAATGCCTTTTTAGCTTGCTCAACTATGTCTTCAGGAGTTAATTTGTATTTTTTTAGTAAATCTTTCGGTTTTCCTGATTCTCCGAAAGTGTCTAATACACCTACTCTTTTTAAAGGCACTGGATATTCATCGGATAATACTTCTAAAACTGCACTTCCCAAGCCTCCAATTATGCTGTGTTCCTCTGCAGTTACTATAGCCTTTGTCTCTTTGGCTGCATTAATTATTATATCTCTATCTATTGGTTTTATAGTATGGATATTTATAACTCTAGCAGAAATACCTTCTTCTTTTAGAATTTCTGCAGCCTTTAATGATTGTTGAACCATCAATCCCGTTGCTATAATGGTTAAGTCGCTTCCTTCTTTTAGCTGAACTCCTTTGCCCAACTCAAAAACATAGGAATCATCGTATACATCTTCTACTGCCATTCTGCCAAGTCTTATATAAACAGGTCCTACAAACTCCGCAGCTTTTAAAACCGCCTGTTCTGCCTCTCTAGCATCAGCAGGATTTATAAGGGTCATCCCCGGTATAGTCCTCATTAAACTAATATCCTCTATAGCTTGATGAGATCCTCCATCCTCACCTACCGTTAGTCCTGCATGGGTAGCTGCAATTTTTACATTTAAAGAAGGATATGCCACCGTATTACGTATAATTTCAAAAGCTCTTCCTGTAGCAAACATAGCAAAAGTACTGGCAAAAGGAATTTTCCCTACTAAGGATAGTCCAGCTGCCGTACCAATTAAATTTTGCTCTGCTATTCCCACATTGAAAAATCTTTCAGGGCTTACTTTTTTAAATTCTACAGTCTTTGTGGAGCCGGACAAATCAGCATCTAATACTACTACTTTTGGATTAGTTGCTGATAATTTCTTTAAGGCTTGACCGTATGCTTCTCTGGTTGCTTTAGCCATTTAATCCACCTCCATCTATTTTATCTCCTATATCTCCCATTTCCTCCATTGCTAGGCAAAACTCTTCATCATTAGGGGCTTTACCATGCCATCCTGCCTCATCTTCCATAAAGGAACAGCCCTTGCCTTTTGTTGTTTTTGCAATTATTATTGCAGGTTTATTTATAGTTTTTCTTTCTTCAAATGCTTTTTCAATTTCTTCAAAACTATGACCATCAATCTTAATTACATGCCATCCAAAGGCCTGGAATTTCTTATCTATTGGTTCAATAGTCATTACATCTTCATTTTTACCGTCTATTTGTAAACCATTATGATCTAATATAGCTGTTAAATTATCTAAATTATAGTGATTGGCAAGCATAGCAGCTTCCCAAATCATTCCTTCATTTAATTCACCATCACCTAAAAGAGCAAACACTCTATTAGGCTTATTATCAATTTTAAATCCTAATGCCATACCGTTGGCAATAGATAGTCCCTGTCCTAAAGATCCAGTTGAAGCTTCCACCTCAGGTAACTTCTTCATATCGGGATGTCCTTGGAGTTTAGAATTAACTTGTCTTAAAGTAGGAATCAAATCCTTACTTATAAATCCTTTCTCCATTAACACAGCGTAAAGCACAGGTGCTCCATGACCTTTTGATAATATAAATCTATCTCTACCTTCATCTGTTGGAGAATCAATATTCATTTCTTTAAAATATAAGTATGTCATTATTTCAACTGCCGAAAGAGATCCTCCTGGATGACCAGACTTTGCTTTATAAATCATAGTCAAGATATTTCTTCGCATACTTCTTGCTATGACTTTTAGTTGATCGTATTTCATTTTTCCTCCTATAGTTTATTTAGGTACTGTTTCCCAGTCCCTTAAAAATTGTTCAATTCCTTTATCTGTCAAAGGGTGTTTAGTAAGTTGCATTAATACTTTGTAAGGAACAGTGGCAATGTGGCAACCTATTTTTGCTGACTCTATAACATGCATGGGATGCCTTATACTTGCAGCAATTATTTCGGTATCTATCTTATAATTACTGAAAATATCTACTATTTCCTTTATTAAATTCATTCCGTCATTCCCTATGTCGTCAAGCCTTCCTGCAAAGGGACTTACATAAGTTGCTCCTGCTTTAGCAGCTAATAGGGCTTGCCCTGCTGAAAAAATTAAAGTAACATTTGTCTTTATATTTTCATTCTTTAAAACCTTTACAGCTTTTAATCCTTCATCCGTCATAGGTATTTTAATGACTATATTATTATGTATTTTCGCCAGTTCTACGGCTTCTCTTATCATTTCTTCAGAATCCAAGCTGATTACTTCTGCACTTATGGGACCATCGATTAGGTCAGTTATTTCTCTTACAACTCCTTCGAAATTTCTTCCTTCTTTGGCTATTAAGGATGGATTAGTAGTCACACCGCAAATTACACCCATGTCATTTGCTTTTCTTATTTCTTCTACATTGGCCGTATCAATAAATAATTTCATTTTACCTCCTCTATTTTATTGGTTTTACAATATCCTTATCCCCAAAAATTACTTTTAACATAAATACAGGCAGTACAATTTGCCTTTTAATTCTTTTAGGTTCTTTCACCAATCTATAAAACCATTCAAGACCTAATTTAATAAAAATATCCGGTGCTCTTTTTACAATTCCCGCCAAGCCGTCTAAGGTTCCACCATTTCCTATTATTATATTGGCATTTAATAAATCTTTATTATATTCTATCCACTGCTCCTGTTTCTTAGCACCGAAACCTACAAATAATATATTAGGTTTTTGTCTATTTATATCTTCAATAATTGCCCTTTCTTCCTCATGGCCAGCCATTCCCAAATGTGCTCCTTTGAAATATCCGTGTTGTGTACCTAGGATTTCTATTTTAGGATATTTTTCTTTAACATTTTTCATGGCAATTTCAGCCACTCCCGGTTTTCCTCCCACCACATACAGCTTCAAAGCTTTTTCATTGGCCAATTTTAACAGGTTAAGGGATAAGTCGTATCCGGCTACTTTTTCTTTTAATGGGTGGTTTTTCATTTTTGCCGCATATAGTAAACCCACTCCGTCAGGAACGTTAATATCTGACTTGTTAATTAAGTTTAAAAATTCCTTATCCTCTTGGCACATCATAATTATTTCCGTATTGGGAGTATAAATTATATACTGTTCATCTTTAGAAATTTTCTCGTCAGCAATTTCTATAACTTCACCCATAGAACAGTTGTCAATTCTTACATCCATAATACTTAATTTATCCATTTGTTATTTCCTTTAAAATTTTATAATTAATATTAGTTAATTTCCTTAATTTTTCAACACTTTCTTGTAAATTTGCCTTTTCGGCAACTTCATTATCTAACTTTTCTATTATCTCTTCATATAAAGTATTTTCATCAATATTATCTATAGTACATGCTATTTTCATATTAACACTATTTACAAAATGATCTACTTTGTGATCATAGGATATGGCAACTATAGGTACATTAGCTGCTGCTGCAAAAATCAAAGCATGAAGTCTTACTCCAACCATTAAATCCATAGTCTTAATTAAGTTGTAAGCTTCCTTAGTAGTAAGCTTATTTCTATAGTAAATTGCCTTATTTCCTAAGTTTTTTTCAATTTGATCTACTAATTGTAAGTCCTCTTTAATATAAAAGGGTATGAAATGACATTCTATTCCTTGGTCTATTAATCTTTTTGCAACATTACTTATTTTTTCTCCTACATCAGAATCTTTCCAATTTCTCAATGAGAAACAAACTTTTAATGAATCTGTCTTTTCATATTCAAAGTCATGGTCTTTCATATTTATTACCGGATCTGTAGAAAGAAAGATCTTTTTTCCGTCAACGCCTATACTTTCCAAAAACTCCTTTGAATGTCTATCCCTTACAGTTATATAATCCACTAATGCCAATGTACTTTCTACTGCTTTTTTGCTTTTTTCATTGATTATGGGGCCGATCCCTTGACTAAGCATTACGATTCTATTATTCATAAGCTTTGCCAACCTTATTAGAAATAAATAGTAATAAATACTCCTTTTGCTAGTAACGTCCTGCAAAAGACTTCCTCCGCCGAAGACTAATACATGAGATGTCCTTAGTGCATTTATTATGGAAAAGACATTGTAACGGTCAATAGTATCGATATTATATTTTCTTCTTGTTACTTCCTTGCTGCCGGATAAAACCGTAATATTTTCTCGGTCTGTTATCTCTAAAATTTGTTTCAGTGTCATTTCCAATATTGCTTCATCACCTAAATTACCAAAGCCGTAATATCCCGCCAACAACATTTTCTTCACTTCAGTCTCTCCTGCACTTTCATATATATTCTGTAACATATACTAGATATTATAACTAAGATGCAACCTAGAATTATTCCAAACAATAAGGCTATTAGAGTTCTTGCAAATGACAAGTATATAGGTGTTCGTATATGGGAGAAAGTATTGATAACAGATGAAGTACCGATTGCTCCTACTAACATGAAAATTCCCGTAAAAAACTCTGATTTCTTGCTTGCAGCAAAAACAGCAGCAAATATTGCCGGGAATGCTACTAAAAACTCCTTAGTCCGAGGTCTTGCTATAAGCACATATTCCATAAAGTTTCTAGATATCATTTCAATATTTGAAGGTTGAACATTAGTTTCATGTCCTGTTCTAGATATATAGATATATGCTACTAGTCCTAAAATCCCTACAATTATCCCGTAATAAATTTTAACTTCTTTATTTAAAAATCCTACAGTGGTATTTACGACACCTTTTATTGAACTATCCTCTTTGTTCATAAAGTAAACTATGAACATTACCATAAAAATTCCAAAGGGCAAAATTTGTGCAAATTTGACTCCCCTGAATATGTCCATTTCCAACATATATTTTACATCGGCAAGCATGGCAACTACAAATATAGCTCCTGCCAAAGAAATTACAAGGGAAGATATAAGTATAGCTGTTGAACGGAGCATTATATATGTATTCGAATACTTGTCTGAAGAATCGTAAATATCTTTAATTTTAATCATAAAGTAATAAATTGCCAGTCCAGAAAATACTACTGCTGCCCCAAAAGCAAAGCCCTTTTCCCCTAAGCTTCTCATCACAATAGGGATTAATGCAGCAGGCAAAGAAAAGAAGTAAAGATAATTGGCATATTTATGCCTAATATTAAACATCTTAATAAATAGCATTATTGCAGCTAATGTTATTCCAAAAGCCATTACTGCCATTCTTTTAGAACCTATACTAAACTCCTTCATAGGCTGAGTTTTTCCAAGGGCTATATTGTGCTTTGATAACCTATTTTCTAAGCTGCTAAAAGTTCTTTCATATTCTTCCACATCCGTAAGGAATTTAGTGCTATCCTTTTTTTCAAAGAAAGGCTTAAAATATATAACCCTTATATTTCTTTCAGTTATAGCTCTGAACATTGTATTTTCAATTTCTTCAGCACCACTATAATTGTAATACTTGTTTCTCTCTCTTATATAATCCCACATAGTAAATGCACGTAATGCCTGGTATCCTGAATCTTTAACTAAATTGTCCAGACCCTCCTGCTCTAAGTGTTCCCTTTGAGTAGAACTTTCAATCAAAGCAATTGCTATATTTTCATCTTTTATGTACTTTAGTAAACTAGCTTCATTTCCAGGATATCCTAAAACCTCCTTTCCATGTACTATATAGATCCTGGGTTGCAAACCGTATTTTTCATTAGCGGCTTTATAGGCGTCTGCTAATTTTTCATTATATGTAGGGAAATTAATAGGTCGTAGCACAACGTCCAAACCTGCCTCTTTGGCTAAGGATATTTTTTCAGGATCATAGCCTATACCTATGTTCATAA
>JAAYRW010000049.1 GCA_012518555.1 Tissierellia bacterium | reverse complement strand
TAGCACGAGAGGGTAATTCATCAGGAGAATAAGAATATATCTTTCCAAAATAACTCAACTCTCAACCCCCTATGTTCTTAGTGTCGGCCTTCGTTTTTTATTAATTGAATCCATTTTTGACGATAGGCTATGTGTCATTCCACCATTTTTGTTTTTGCCATCTCTTAATTCTATTTCTTTAATATCCTTTTCAAGTTCTTGTTTCTCTATGTTTTCTTCTAAGGTTTCCTTATCTGCATAGGACACCCTGCGATTGGATTTTTCCTCCATAATATATGGTTTACCAAAAGTGATGCCCCAATCTAAAAACAAACGGAGTACAGTCCTCATTGGATGCACTCCTGTTTTCATGATAACAAAGTTTCCTTTTGGTAAAGATTTTAGTTCATCGGCTGTTAGCAGTGGTCTCTCCATCATCTGTAAGTTTTGTGATGGATCATTCTTACCTCTACTAATAGAACCACTCATAACAGTTCTGCTTCCAAGTGCTTTAGACAGTACTTGAGCTGTTTCTGAATTTGGTGCAAATCCTCCAAATATAGTAAGCTGGCAGTTGTCAGTTATAATTTCACTGCCTTCTTTTCCATAGTTTTTATCAAGCTGTGCAAAAGATTGAATAATGGGAACTAATGATATTTTTCTGGAACGACCTGCACTAAGCATCATTTCAAAGGATTCTATTTTTGGTATTGTACCTATTTCATCTGCATAAATCATCACACGATTTGGAAGCTTACCCCCGTTTTCATCAGCTACTGTTAACATTTCACGATAGAACTGTTGTAAAAACAGACTAACCATAAAATATTTTGTGTTGTCTTCCTCTGGAAGTATTAAAAAAATAGCAGATTTTTTATTACAGAAGGTTTCTGCATCAATTACTGTATCGAAACATAAAATCTGCTCCATTTCTGTATCTAAAAAGGCATTTAATCTTGATAGTACTGTAGATAAAACTGATGCCATGGCCTGTTCAGCAGAGTTTAAAGCTGCACCCGCAAACCACCTTGCTTTATGTTCTGAAGGAAGTTTATCCATTAGTAACTGGAACTGACTCTTCCCTTTTACCTTGCTTGGTTCCATTAAGTCCTGCACCATTTTAAATACACTTATAATATGCCTGGTATCAACTATTTCTCCATCTTCTTTCGTAGGAGGAAGATATTCTGCAATGAGTAAAATAACGGCAGTTAGAAGCCCTTCAGCAGCATCATAGAAGAAAGCATTTTGTCCATAGGCTGAGTTGTCACCTGTGGAATTTATAATAGTTTTTGAAATAATCTTTGCATATTTTTCAGCCTTTGCCTTTGCAGAAATATTATTATTATCTTCTCTATATATGTCCATATATTTATTAACCAAATGCAATAAATTATTACCATCACTTCGTGTAGGATTTCTTAAATCTATAACTGCAATACTATATCCGTAACATTCCTTGGCAATCCTTCCATAATTTCTAGCAAGATCTCCCTTTGTATCAGTAGTTATAAAACTCATACCAGTTGCACAGGCATATTCTAGATTAGGGTAAAGAAAAAATGCAGTCTTTCCTACTCCTGCTGCACCAATCATAAGACAATGGACATCATCAGTATCTACAAGTGCTGTTACACTATTTTTAGTTCCTTTGCACCCCACTAGAATTCCCTGTTCTGTAGGTAGCTTTTTTCCCTTCCTCCAATCCGAAACATTAAATGGTACATGCTTATAAGTTTTTATAATTTCTTTTTTAGTAGCAAATCTAGCTGTACCATGCTGCCCATCACCAACAGTTTTTGACTTGATTCCAT
>JAAYRW010000048.1 GCA_012518555.1 Tissierellia bacterium | reverse complement strand
TGCACCGTCCAGGGGAATTGATCTATGGGCTGGACCTTTGTTAGTTTGTAGCCACCTCTTTCTAAGAGTTTTATGTCCCTTGCTAGGGTGGAAGGATTACAGGAAACATAGACCACTCTTTCAGCTTGCATGTTATTTATGGTGTCTATTACTTCTTTTTCGCAGCCCTTGCGGGGAGGATCAACTATTACAACATCTGCTGTAATATTTCTTTTATATAATTTTGGAAGTATTTCTTCTGCCTTGCCAGCATAAAATTCAGCATTGTTTATATTATTTATTACTGCATTTTCCTTGGCATTTATAATTGACTGTTCTACTATTTCTACACCATATACCTTTTTAGCGTATTGGGCTGCCATTAGGGAAATAGTACCTATACCGCAGTATATATCGAAACAAATATCATTTTTCTTTAAATTGGCATAGTTTATGGCTGTTTGGTATAGTATTTCTGTCTGCTCCGGATTTACCTGGAAAAAAGTTTCCGGGGAAATGGAAAACTTCAACCCTCCTATTGAATCTTCAATAGTTCCCGGACCATATAGTGTTATATTTTTATGGCCCATTACTAAATTTGTTTCTCTCTTATTTATATTTTGTACTATGCTTTTAATTTCTTTTATATTATCTTTTAAATCATTAACTAAGTTTTCTCTGTTTGAAAACTTTTCTGTAGTAGTTACTATTATTAGCATCAGTTGGTTTTCTTTGTTCCTTCTTATTACTATATTTCGAATTGTTCCCTTTCCTGTTTTTTTGTCGTAGGTTTTTATTTCATACTTTTCCATTAGTTCCTTGAATAGAGAAACAACTTTGTCTGCTTCATGACTTTGTAGTAGACAGCTGTTAATATCAACTGTATTGTAGCTTCCTTCTTCATAGGGGCCAATTATTATTTCACCATTTTTACTTGAAACTGAAAATGTTGTTTTGTTTCGGTAGTTAAAGGGCTGTTTCATTCCTATAGTATCCTTAATTAATACATGGTCTATATTGACAGCTGCTCTTTTAAGTTCACTTATTACTCTATTTTTCTTGTACTGAAGTTGAGCTTTGTAATTCATATGCATAAGCTGGCAACCGCCACAGTCACTGTAATACTCACATGGAGGAACTATACGATTAACTGAAGGCTTAATTATTTTCAAAAGCTTTCCTATGGCAAAGTTTTTCTTTTTCTCTGTAATTTCTGTTTCAATAATATCTCCTTCTATTGCACCATCAACAAACACAATAAAATTGTCGATTTTGCCAACACCTTTACCCAGATAGTTTAAATCTATTATTTCAATTGTTGCTTTTTCACCTAACAATATCTTCTCCTTTATTTATCTATTCAGTAGTGTTAGTACATTTTTAACCTGGAGTTTTACCCCTACTTTCAAGCACCCTTCATCTATATCAAATGTTTCCGTATGTATGGGTGATGTAATTCCTTTTTCTGAATTACCGCAACCTAAGTGAAAGAAAGCGCCCTTTGCCACATCAGCAAAATATGAAAAATCTTCTGCTCCTAAACTTGGAAATTCTTTATATTCTACATTTTCCATTCCAAGTACTTTCTCTGCATTTTCTTTAATAATAGTTACTAGTTCATCATTATTAATAAGAGCCTGGTAGCCTTCTTTGAAAGTGACCCTTCCTTCCCCTCCGTAGGCTACTGCCGTTTGTTTTACTATACTTTCAATTCTTTCTTTTGCATATAATCTGGTTTGGCTGTCTAAGGTCCTTAAAGTACCGACAATTTTAACTTGGTCTGCAATTACGTTGCTTTTGACCCCTCCAGTGATTTTCCCTAATGATATGACTACGGAATTTAAGGGGGAAATATTCCTACTTACTATTGTTTGTAATCCTGTAATTACATGACCTGCAATCATTATTGCATCTACTCCTGAATCCGGATAGGCTCCGTGAGCGGATTTCCCTTGCAGTACTATCTTTATAGTATCTGTCGCTGCATTAAGCTTTCCATATTTTAGCTCTAGCTTTCCTGTATCTAAATAAGGCATTACATGAAGTCCTAGCACATAATCTACTTTAGGATTTTCCATACATCCTTCCTTAACCATCCTCTTAGCTCCACCTACAGTTTCTTCTGCCGGCTGGAAGAAAAGTTTCACATTTCCATTTATGGATTCTTCTGAGTCAGCTAATTCTTTAATTATTTTGCCAACACCTAGTACTATAGTTCCATGGGCATCATGACCGCAGGCATGCATTACTCCCGGATTTACTGAGGCGTAAACAGTGGTGTTTTTTTCTTCTATGGGAAGAGCATCTATGTCTCCTCTTATTGCCACAGTATTGCCGGGTTTTTTTCCTCTTATAATTCCAACAACACCAGTTTCAGCACTTATATAATTTTCGATTCCCCATTTATTTAAATATTCTATTATTTTAGCCTGGGTTCTAAATTCCTGCTGACTAAGTTCCGGGTTTTTATGAAAATCTCTTCTTATTTCAACTAACTCATTAAATATTTCATCGATTCTTTTATTTATATCCATACTATCTCCTATAAGTAGTTTAATATTTTATCTATCTTCTTGTTCTTAATATAAACCCGCGGTGTTCTCATACTTATGCGACATACTAATTCATTTTTATTTGTTTCTGCTAATTTTGATGCTGCATCTATACTTAGGGTATTGTTCGTACCGTCTCCATATATTATTACTTCATCCCCCACCCTGGCTTCAGCTATATGAGATATATCGACCATACATTGATCCATACATATAACACCGACTATGGGAGCTTTCTTTCCATGGATAGTTACAAAGCCCTTGTCTTTCATATTTCTTGGGTATCCGTCAGCATAGCCAAAGGGAAGAGTTGCAACGACAGCCTTTTTATTTGCTTTCCAACTATAATCGTAGCTTACACCTTCTCCTTTTTTTAGATTTTTTATATGGTAAATTTTGGTTTTGAAGGTCATTGCTTGCTTTAAAATAAAAGAATCATCCTGATAAGATTTTAGACCGTAAATAAGAGCTCCCGGTCTAATCATATTTAATCTATATTCAGGATAATTAATAGCTGCGATACTGTCGCATATATGTCTATATTTAAATTTTCTTCCTCTATCTTCTAATTGTTTTACTGCATTTATTAGCTTCTTGTATTGGAGATGGTCTTCTTCCTTTCCTGCAAGAGCAAGGTGTGAAAACATACCTTCTATTTGGAGGTTTTTCAGTTGGAATATTTGGTCTATTTCATCGATGCTTTCTTGG
Source organism: Tissierellia bacterium (assembly GCA_012518555.1). GTDB lineage: Bacteria > Bacillota > Clostridia > Tissierellales > Sedimentibacteraceae > Sedimentibacter. The sequence goes on along the minus strand of JAAYRW010000048.1, from coordinate 9,754 downwards.
CTATCTTTAAAACCTAAACGATTAAAGCCTGTATCATACTTAATATGTACAGAAACCTTTTTGTTATGTTTAACCGCTAGATCGTTAAGTAATCTAGCTTGTTTTAATGAAAAAATCGTTTGAATAATATCATTAATAACTAGATCTTCTAAATATTCATCTGGAGTATATCCCATAATCAATATTTTATAGCTTTTGTAGCATTTTCTAAGTTGAAGAGCTTCTGTCAATGTAGCAACCGCTAAAAGATCACCGCCATTTTCCATAATGGTTTCAGCTGTGTCTAAGGCACCATGACCGTATGCATTAGCTTTTACTACGGCGGCTATAGCTAGGTCGTCTCCAACCTTTTCTCTAATTTTTTGCATATTGTAGGCTATGTTGTCCAAGTTTATTTTTACGAAGGTGTCTCTTAATAATTGATCCATTATATTCTCCTTCCTCTGAATACTTAACAACTATAGATTACTCACTTATATGAGCTAGATTTTCTTCCTCTAGATTTGCTTTAAGAGGAACATCGTATAAGTCATACATTAACTTAGTCATTTCTTCTCCATTAGGTATATAGAATGAAAGTTCTCCTAAGTATTGAGCAACTCCTGGCAACATATGTGTTGTAAGATTTTCTGCCTTAAAGCCTATAAGGTCTGTACCTAAACCTAGTAGCTCTGTCAATGTAAAGTTTGTTTTCACGTGGGGATATACTGCACTTATTACATTAGGTAGCTTAAGGCTGAGAGATTTTCTTACGGCTGCTTTTATAAATTCTTGTTGGGTTTTTACCCTACCTAAATCGCCGTCCTGATAGGAAGGATAGCCAGGATCTCCTGTTCTAAATCTCAACAATTGTAATGCTTTATCTCCGTCAATAATTTGCTCACCAGGAGCTATATTTATATAGAGTGGGGGACTATCGTATATATCTGTATATCTCATATGGAAAGGAATGTTGAAATTCACTCCTCCAATAGCATCTACTGCTGCTCTTACCCCTGCATAGTCAACAGATACATACTTATCTATAGGTAAACCTGTCAAATCTTCTATTGCATCCATTAAAGCATGGTAGCTTAATTCTTCACTACCAAAGACTGCATTAATCTTTTGCATTTCAGAATATCGTCCATATCCATCTCGAAGATAATATGTGTCTCTAGGGATTGATATTATATCTGCTTCTTTAGCTTTTCTGTCATAACTTGCCAACATTATAGTATCAGTCCTAGTACCTTCAAGACCTACTAAAAGAACATTGATTCTTTTGCTCTTATGCATTGCCCTTTCTAAAGGAGAGTTAAATTCTTCATCATTATCATCGATTCCTGTAAGAGGATTTTCATTGTTAATTTCTTCACCTATCTCTTCAGGAGATAAATATTTTGCATAGGTAATAATACCTGTAGTTATTACTATTGAAAATATTATTAAAGATAAAAGAAATACTTTAATAAACTGTTTCATATAAGTCCGCCTTTCAGTAAAAATTAATTATTGATCGTAGTATAGAGAATATACCAAACTTTCTACATCTTCTTCACTAGGTATGTAAAAGGATAATCCTTCTAATGTTGTTTCCATACCTGGTAATATATTAGCATTAATATTAGCTGTTGAAAAACCTACTAAATCCGTTGCCAAATTTAATAAATCTCTAGCATCTATATTTGTTTCCACATGAGAATATGCTTCTTTAATCAATGCAGGTAATTGTAAGCCTAAAGCCTTCTTTACTGCTGATTTTATAAATTGCTGCTGAGCTTCTATTCTCCCCAAATCTTGATTATCGTATCCCTTTCTGTATCTTAAAAATTTTAAAGATTGATCTCCATTAAGAACTTGAACACCTTGGGGAATATCTATATATAGTGGAGGATCGTCATAGGGGTCTGTATATACCATATGGAATGGAACTTTTACCTCAACTCCGCCTATTAAATCGACGCAGGCAATTACTCCCTCATAATCTATAACTATATATTTCTCCAAGGGTAAGCCTAGTAATTCTTCCACTCTCAATGTAAGACCTTCAATGCCTTCTTCTGCATATATTGCATTTATTTTTTTAAATTCAGGGCTGTCATCAGCATTTCGCGGGAGATATGTATCTCTCGGCAATGAAATTATATCTGTTAGTTTGTTTTCCATATCATAACTAACAACCATAAGAGTGTCTGTTCTGTAACCTTCAAGTCCTGCAACAAGTACATTAAACCGCTTCTTATTAGACGCAGCTATCCCTATAGATGTTCCATAGTCAAAGGTAGTTGACTGGTAGAATTCAATTTTTTCGTCTTCATGATCTTTTAAATCTATCTTCCCTATTACAATATCTTTATCTATTAAAAATATATATCCTAATACGCTAACGCTTAAGAAAAAAGTAATAAGGATTAATGATGTGAAAAATATTTTTAGAAAATGTCTAATCATATTACACCCTTTTAATATATTTACACTAAACAATTATAACAAAGTCTTATTTTTATTTCAATCTTATTATGAAAAAATCAGTTCATAATTATACGTTTTGCTTTTTTATACTTTGATAATAAAAACATTTTCATTTCGGATAAACTAATATTTGTTTTTTGTATATTTTTAAAAAATTAGTCAAAAAAGTTCATTTTTTTTATAAATATGTATTGCAATTTACTAGGAAAACTGTTACAATTAATATAACTTTTTAAAGTGTCGGAGGATTTTATAAATAGAGAAATAAATGGTTATACTTCGATTGAAGAATAAAAAGTAACTTTGATATAGTTGGTAGCTAAGCTCTGCTGCCAGCAACCTACAGTAACATAGTAGTATTTTGTTTTTTAGAAATAATAATTAATATAGATATATCTACTTATATTAATATTGGTATTTCAACGAGATGATAAGAACTACGTATGTAGTTCTTTTTCATTATAAACAATTATTTATAAAAATCATGGAGGATTTTAATGAAAACAGGAACAGTAAAATGGTTTGATTCAGCGAAGGGATTTGGATTTATAACAAGTGATGAAGGAAACGATGTTTTCGTACATTTTTCAGCAATCTTATCTGATGGATTCAAGTCTTTAGAAGAAGGACAGAAAGTATCTTTCGAAGTAGTTGAAGGAGCAAGGGGACCTCAAGCAGCAAGTGTATCAGTAATATAGTCGTCAGAAAAAAGCACATATTTCCAATATGTGCTTTTTGTTTATCTAGATGAATATTCCTTCATTAATTCTTCAAGGCTTGGCATCCCACTTTGAGCACCTAATTTTGTAACAGTCATAGAGGCTGCTTTGTTTGCGAATTTAATAGCTTCTTCTAAACTATCCCCTCTGACTAATGCTGCTGCAAGCCCTCCACAGAAAGTATCTCCTGCTCCTGTAGTATCAACAAGCTCAACTTCATAAGAAGGTATAATCTTTATTTCATTACCATCGTAATACTTAGCTCCCTTAGAACCGATAGTAACTATCAATTTATTTGGGTAGTTCTTCAGAACTTGGTCTATAGGCTGGCCGAAAATAATTTTCAGTTCATGTTCATTGGGAGTTATATATGTTGCATTTTCTATCATTGAATTACTTAGCACCATGCCGGGAGCAGGGTTTAAAATAACTTTTACCTTGTTTTCTTTGCATAGTTCTAAGGTATATTCTACAACATCTAGCGGTATTTCCAATTGCAAAAGTACTATTTCAGCAGTCTTTATAAGTTCTCTATGTTTATTTACAATTTCTTTTGAAACTTCAAAGTTAGCCCCGGATATAACTATTATGCTGTTATCATTTTCTGCAACAACTATATTAGCAACACCTGTAGGAACATGGTTAGCTACTTCTACTCCTTGGGTATTTACATTCATTTGCTGTAAGTTTTTTAAGGAAAAATCTCCGTTAGAGTCATTCCCCACACATCCCACCATGTATGTTTCTGCTCCTAATTTTGCCGCTGCAACTGCTTGGTTGGCGCCTTTTCCTCCGGGAATAACAGAATATGTATTTCCCAAAACTGTTTCACCAGCCTTAGGTCTTATATCAGAAGTAAAAACTAAGTCTGTATTAATACTTCCTACTACTACAATTTTCGCCATTCCTACCTCCTTTTGTCCTTTTGGGGACATTCCTTCAGACAAGCTTATCTGACTAAGCTCAAGAAGGTGTGTCCCTATACCTTTTAAACCATTTCGTCTAATTTATAAAGATCATTAAGCAGAATTTCTCTGAATTTTTCCAAATCTACATCTACTAAAACTTTAGGATAAGTGTTATCGTACTTAATCCATTCTCTTACATCTGCAATTGTATTTCCTCTACTTATTCCATCGGAACAATCAACATCAACCTTCATATGACGGAATTTAAATAATTCTGGATAAATTAAGTACATTAAGGCACAGGCATCGTGAATAGGAGTAAATCTTCCTTCTTTTACATGATCACCTTTGAAATAATATTCTAACATTTTACCGCATAATTCAGTTGCTTTTCCTGTACTTTTGGCTAATTTTTCAACATCCTCTTTGTACAAACCTGTTGAATGAGTAACATTAAGTCCACTCATTACTAGGGGAAGTTTTGAATCAAATACTATTTTCGCTGCTTCCGGATCTGCCCACACATTAAATTCTGCACAAGAGGTACGGTTACCACCAGAAATAGAGCCTCCCATAATTGATACTAATTCAATATTTTCCATTACTTCAGGAAAAACTTTAATTAGTAGTGCAATATTAGTTAAGGGCCCAACAGGAACTAATGTTACTTTTTCTTCTGATGACATAATCTTATCTCGTAAAAAGCTTATTGCATTCTGGGAAGAAAGTTCTAACTTAGCTTCCGGCAATTGATAATCACCCATGCCGTTTTCCCCATGGACATTGCTAGCGGCTGATTTTTCTCTTAATAATGGTTTTTCTTGTCCTTTAGCTATTTCTATATTTCTATTATAATATGACATAACTTTTAATGCATTGGACGTTACTTTGTCAATAGTTTGATTTCCTGCAACTGTTGTAATCCCTAAGATATTGAATTTATCTTCATTGGCTATAGCAAAAGAGAGGGCAACTATATCGTCTATACCTGGGTCACAGTCAATGATTATATTTCGTTTTTTCAATTATATCCTCCTTATTTGCCGGTTAGGCGTTGTCTTTTCTTCATTTTAGAATAACTATATAGACCAAGTCCTATAAGTGTCGTTGCATAGGGTAGCATTTGAACTAATTCATGTGGTAGTGTGCCTAGCTGTAATATATTGGAAATTGCCTGAGCTCCACCAAAGAGTAGAGACACTAAGAAAGAACCTATAGGAGTATTTCCACCCATTGCACTGGCAGCTAATGCTATAAATCCTCTTCCAGCACTCATTCCCGTAGTAAACCTGGTCATATACCCTCCTGAAAGGAAAAATCCTCCCATGGACGCTAGTACTCCACTTATGGTTAATGATATATATCTAATTTTATCCGAACTTATCCCCACTGATTCAGCAGCATCTTTATTTTCTCCTACAGCTCGTATTTGTAATCCCAGTGGTGTTTTGTATAAGAAGATATGAACAAGAACAACCATTATCAAAGAAACATAGGTCAAAATATTTTGATTAGATAAAACTGCACCTATAAAAGGAATATTTTCAATAATGGGTAGTGTTATCCGGGGTATTATAATACTATTAATAGATGATGAAATACCTCTATCTCCTGACACAGCAAGTAGAATCAAAATAGTGGCTCCATCAGCAATTAAGTTTATGGCGATTGCCGCAAGTATGGCATCAGTTTTTAATCTTAAAACAAAGAAGGCAAGAAGAAATCCTATTAAACCTCCCATTACCATGGTAACTAATAGACCAAGCCAGGCGCTTTGAAAAGCTGAACTAAAAATTACTCCGAAAAGTGCCGTAAAAAGAAGGATACCTTCCAAAGCCATATTGATTACTCCCGACTTAGCTGCTATAGCTGAAGCCAATGCGGCAAACAATATGGGAGTGGTGGCTCTCAATGCGGCATTTAAAAATTCCGGTGATAAAATTGCATCTACTATCATATTACTCACCTTCCTTTTCGCCTAAAGTAGCTTTTGCTTCTTTAGCAATCATTTTATGCTTATACTTGCTTAAAAATTGTTCTGCAACTACTAAGAGTATAATTAAACCTTGGGTAATAGTAACTAATTCCGTTGCTACATCTGTAGAACGTGCCATTATTGACGCTCCCGTACGGAGATAAGCAAGGAAAAAAGCCGCAAAGGGAACATGTATAGGGTTCTTTTTTGCTAGTGTAGTAATTATAATAGCATCCCACCCATAACCTAAAAGAGAAGTCCAAGTAAATCTATTGTACATTCCTAATAGTTCTACTCCTCCTCCTACCCCAAAAATAAATCCTCCTAATAACTGAGATATTAAAGTTATTTTCACTACATTTATCCCGGAATATCTGGCGAATTGTCTATTTTCCCCGGTTATGCGAAGTTCATAACCGATTTTTGTTTTGAACATAAATATATAGCCTAGTATGGCAACTATTAAGGCTAGGAACAAACCTATATGAATTCTTGTGCCAGGCATAATTGTACTTAGTTGAGTTACTGAAGGTACTGCAAATGAAACTACGGCACCTGCTTTAGGGTCCCTTAAAATATTACTTAGAATATAATTTGCAAAGTATAACACCAAGTAATTCATCATTAATGATGAAACTAAAACATCAGACTCTGTTTTTATTTTTAAAATAGCAGGGATTAATGTAACTATAGCCCCTGCAATACCAGCAATTAAAATTGTCATTATAGGGCTAATTCCTGCAGCTAGTGTAGTATTTAAAGCAAAATAAGTTGCAACTAATCCACCTAGGTGGAAAGCTCCTTCTCCTGCCAAATTTATTTCATTGGCGGCAAACATAATACTTACACCTACACCGGTAAAAATTAAAGGTATCATAGCTTCTATAACATTACCGAAACGTCTTTGACTTTGAAGAGGTCCCGTAAGAAGCTGTACTATTGCATTGACAGGTTCCTTGCTAGTTAAAAATATTATTCCGAAGGATATTAACAGGGCAATAGATATTGACAAGCCAGTTCTCAATATATTAAATTTCGTATTACTGTTCATAAATTATACCCTCCAAATTGTCATCTCTTTTTATTCCCAGCATATATTTTCCTAGTTCAACTTCTTCTATATTTTTAACATTGCTAAATACCCCAGAAAATTTACCCTTATAAATTACGGCTAATCTATCGCTTAACTCCAACACTTCGTTTAAATCAGCAGATATTAGAATAATTGCACATCCTGCATCTCTAAACTCTATAATCCTCTGTCTAATAAAGGATGCTGCCCCCACATCTATACCTCTAGTAGGTTGGTTAGCAATTATTATTTTAGGATCTGTTGAAAACTCTCTGGCTACTACAACCTTTTGTATATTTCCTCCTGAAAGCATACCTACATTTTGTTTGTAGGATTTACACTTTACTAAGTATTCCTTAATTAGCTCCTTTGCCTTTTCTTCTAATTTTTTATTTTTTAAAAGTACTCTTCCTGAAAACTCTGGTTTATGGTACTGGTTAGTAAACATATTATCTAATATATTCATATCCTTGGCACAGCCTAAGGTCATTCTGTCCTCAGGTATATGAGCCATGCCTGAATCTCTTAACTCTCTTATGGAGTATTCTTTGGCATTTTTGCCAAATATGGATATTTCACCCTGATATTTGTCCGATAATCCTGTCAACACCTCTACTAGGTGTCCTTGACCGTTACCTTCCACTCCTGCTATACCTAAAATTTCTCCCGCCTTTAAGTCAAAAGATAGACCGTCAATTCTTCTTATTCCTGTAGTTCCAGTAACGCAAAGGTCTCTAACCCTCATTACTGTTTCCTTTAATTGAACGGGCTTTTTATCAAATTCCATTACTACATCTCTACCCACCATAAGTTTAGACATCTCTGCCGTAGAAATATCTTTTACCTGGTAGGTACCCATACCTTTGCCATTTCGCATTATTGTAGCTCGGTCGCATATTTCTTTGATTTCATCTAATTTATGGGATATGAATATAATGGTGTGACCCTTTTCTTTAAGTTTTTTAAGCTGGATAAATAATTCCTTGGTTTCCTGAGGAGTTAAAACGGCAGTAGGCTCATCTAATATTAATATATCTGCCCCTCTATAAAGAGCTTTTAAAATTTCAACTTTTTGTTTAAGTCCTACCGGCAACTCCTCAACTTTTTCTCTTACGTCAATTTCAAAGTTATATTTTTCCGCTATCTCTTTTGATAATTCAATTGCCTTTTCCTCATCAGTAAAAAGACTGTTCTTCTTTGGTTCAACCCCTAAAACTATGTTTTCTGCCACAGTTAAGGAGGGAACAAGCATGAAATGCTGGTGAACCATTCCAATACCTTTTTTTATGGCCTCTAAAGGTGATTTTATATCTACCTTTGTGCCTTCTAAAATAATTTCTCCATTTTCCGGCGATTCAATGCCGAACAATACTTTCATCAACGTGCTCTTTCCTGCACCGTTTTCACCTAACAATGCATGAATTTCACCTTTTTCTAACTCAAATGTAACATCTTCAACAGCAACTACTCCATTAGGATATATTTTCATGATGTTATTCATTTGAAGCACTATTTGGCTCATATTTATCCTCCAAATGTTAAATTAATAGCTACTAATTGACAGCTTATTATTATCTGAGCAGTTCTTAAGGCTAGGTCTTAGCCTTAGTAAATACAGTAAACTGTCAATTAGTAGTTAATAATTCTTAAAGTCAGGCCGGTCAAAGCCTGACTTTTTACTCAATTAAATTACTCAACTGATTTTTTTATTTCTTCAATTTCTTCAGTCGTCTTTCCGAAAGCAGTATCAACTATGATTTTTCCGTCTATAATATCTTGCTCTAATTCATCGATTTTAGCCCTTATATCTTCCGGAAGCATACTTTCATAATGAGCATCTTTAACTAAGTTAACTCCACCTTCTGCAAATCCAAGGTATTCTGCAGTACCGTACTCTAATTCTCCTTCTAAATCAAGTTTAATGGCTCTTATTAGAGAATTACCTACGTTTTTAAGTGCAGATGTAGGAATATACTCTGCTTGTTCTGGAAGTAATGCTGCTTGGTCAGAGTCAACACCGAAAGCATATCTCTTAGCAACTTCTGCCGCCTCGATTTGACCTAATCCTGCTGCACCAGCAACGTTATAACCAACGTCTACACCACCGCTTTGATACTGAACTAATGCAATGTCTTTACCGGCTGCTGAATCGTAGAAGTTTCCAACATAGCCTATAGCAACCTTTACATCAGATAGAACGTGTTTCGCTCCTTGGATATATCCTAACAAGAAGTCGTTGATAATTGGGTTTTCCATTCCACCTAAGAAACCTATAGCCTTAGTTTCAGGATCTATCATTGGCAGTCTATCATCTGTAGTCATCATTGCAGCAGCTGCCCCTACAAGGAATGATACTTCGTTTTGCTTGTACAATACGTTGTAAATGTTATTGTAATCTCCCTTTGAATAATCGAAGGTTTCATCAAAGAAAATAAATTTTTGATCCGGAAATTGTAGCGCCGCTTCTTCAAGACCTTCAATCATCTGCCAAGTTCCAATAATTATTACATCGTATTCCCCAGTTTCACAATAATCTAATAAAGTTGGAGTCCATTTCGGTTCATCTGCAGCTGTTGCACCCATTTGCTCAACTTTAAAGTCAAACACATCTGTTCCTAATTCATCC
>JAAYRW010000168.1 GCA_012518555.1 Tissierellia bacterium | reverse complement strand
CTAATTTTGTTGAGTGTTCACTTCTTACAGCTCTGTTATATTTGCCCTCATCAACGTAAACAAATCCATTACATAACGTTTGAAGTTTAGCGAATTTCTGTGCCTCCGTAAATGCTACTACCTCATCATCTAACTTAACCGCCAACATTGTGTTGAGCCTTAAGTACTCGTTCATCTCTTTGGTCGTCAATTGGACCATATGTTCAATGTACGATACTTCGGGTATCTCCAGATAATCTTTACTATCAAGCGTGAATATCGATGGTCGCACTTTTGCTATTAATTGCTCTAATGGCGTAATGAGCTTCCACTTCTGAAATTGCAATCCACTACCAGCCAGCACATCCCTGAAATGCCTTGCTCTCCACCTGTAGAACATGTTGTTGCGCTCTCTTTTAGGTAGTTCATTGCCATACCCAACGGCTAAAAATTGTCCGTACACATCAATGGCGGAGTTGGTGATCAGCGTACCTGTCAATCCTATGCGCTGGTCTGCCTTAATATTATAAATCGCTTCGGAGCGTTTTGACGCGTGATTTTTGAAAGATGTTAGCTCGTCCATTACCAGCACGTCAAATTTCTTACCCTCTGGAAATGCTTCTTTAATGTCGCTTAAATTATCCCTCCCCAATACAATAAAATTATTCTCCTGAAGTAGTTGGATCCTCTTCTTTTTTGGAGTGTCACCCGTTACGATTGTTAGCTTCTCCGCCAAATAATCCAACCCCCATTTCTCCGCTTCTTGCTTCCAGACGTTATTAGCAACAAATTTAGGTGCTACAATCAAAACAGATGTTGGTCTAACCTCATGCAGGTAGTGGAGAATTGCGGTGGTCTTACCCAATCCACAACCTTGCGCTATAATTACTTTATCATTTGTCTTGCAAAACTCGATTGTCCTTTTTTGATAATTATAAAGCTTCATTTTGTTTTGTTTTATTTTAGTTGTGAATTTAGATCCACGTTTTTATATTCCACAATATCCACTATCGCAATCAGTGAAATCTTCAAAATCCAACGTTTGAGCCATAGGGAATTGTCTTATTTTTGCATATGTTATTCCATTTTTAAATGTTCTTGATTTATACCCCTGTCCTTCTTGTTTTACAAACCAGTTGAATTTTTCAGGAAATTTTTCTGACATAAGTTTTAGGAGCATTTCATTTCTATGAAAACACCCTATACAGTTATTCATGTATGCAAATCTCACTGGTTTACCTCTCCAGTACTCTTCGATATTATCCTTAAATATGTTATCTTCTATTAGTGGGTATACTGGTTTCTCCCAAGCTATATCGCCCCATTTATTTCGAGTTTTAGACTTACCTATAATTTTTCTATGAGTTAATAATCCGTCTTTATTTAATCGTTTTTTCATGTTTTCAACACGTCTTAACTCATTTGCTCTATATCCTATTCTCACTTCAACAGGCTCGGTGAAGTTTTTATCCCACCAGTCAAACAGGGGTTGTATTTTCATTTCAGAAGTACAAAATCTTGATATAGCATTTGGTAAATGTTTTTTGCCATTCCCACGATCTATTATTTCATCAAACGTCTTGCCAGTAACCCAATGAATCTCTTGCCCTATGAACTGTTCTAAATCAAATATGGTATAGATTATCATATCATCTTCAAGCGTCCCTATAAATTCAACTCCTAATCTATCACTTACCATTTTTCTTAGCTTTGCATCTGGAAATAAACAAGATTTATCGTTTGTT
>JAAYRW010000047.1 GCA_012518555.1 Tissierellia bacterium | reverse complement strand
CCCTCTCCAAAAGGCATTCCTTTTTTTGACTCAGCCTCAACACTTTTAATCCTTACGGATTCTTGGACACTTTTAATAATTTGGTCTTTCATTTCCAATATTTTCTCATCTAACAAATTATCACTCCTCACTTCTATTTAAATTTATATAGTTCTCCTATTAACATAACCAAAAAATATAGTTACAATAAAAAAACCAGTAAAAAACAAATGTCCATTTGTTTTTTCGAAAAGTTTCGTCAACCTAATGTTTTTTTAGGTTGACAGCCCCATGTCTTCTGTTTATAATTAGATGAGGTGAGGACTATGACAGTGAAAAATAAAGTTTTACATATTTTAGAATCTAACAAGGGTAAATATATTTCCGGCCAAAACTTGGCAGATTTACTGCTAGTATCCAGAACAGCAATTTGGAAAGCAATTAAATCCTTAAAAGATGAAGGATATCCCATATCTTCAGCAGCAAACAAAGGATATATCTTGTCACCGGATTCTGATCTTTTGTCTTCAGAAGGTATAAGATTACATTTAAGGGAAGAATTTAAAACTATCCCCATAAGCTTTTACAAATCAATTGAATCTACTAATTCTGAAGCAAAATTAATAGCAGTCCAGCAGGCTGAACACGGAACTGTTATTGTAGCAGAGGAGCAAACCAAGGGGCGAGGACGGTTTGGAAGAGACTTTTTCTCACCAGCAGATTCAGGAATTTATATGAGCATTATTATAAAACCGGAACTTAATATTGAAAATTCAGTCCTTGTAACTACAGCGGCTGCCGTCGCCGTATGTCGGGCAATTGAAAAACTTACCTACCAAGTAGCTAAAATCAAGTGGGTAAATGATATATTTGTTAACGATAAAAAGGTATGCGGCATACTTACAGAAGCAGTTACTAATTTCGAAAGCGGTATGATGGATAGTGTTATAGTGGGAATTGGTATAAATGTTAAAACTAAAAAGGAAGTTTTTCCTGTGGAATTACAAACTACTGCCGGCTCAATTTTAAGCCATAAAGATAATTCCATAAGAAACCAACTAGCTGCGGAAATTATCAATAATTTATTAATAATCAGCAAAAATTTAGAAGAAAGAAAATTCCTTGAGGAATACAAGGAACGATCCATGATATTAAATGAACATATTTTGTATAGCAAGGATAATCAGTGGCATAAAGGTTATGCCATAGATATTGATGAATATGGCGGATTAGTAATTTTTACTGCCGACAAGCAGAAAATAACTTTAAATTCCGGTGAAGTTTCAATAAGAAAAAAATAAATAGGAGTAGTTATGTATAATAGAGAAGTTTTAAGTGTTAGGGATATAACCCAAACAGCGATATTCACAGCATTAACGGCAGTAGGCGCGTTTATAAGTATACCTATAGGTCCTGTACCTATTACCCTTCAATCTTTTTTCGTCCTTATGTCAGGTCTTATTTTAGGTTCAAGAAAAGCTATGTTTTCCCAAATAACATACTTGTTGTTAGGATTGGTTGGCTTTCCTATATTTTCAGGCTTTTCTGGAGGATTGCAACATATACTAAAACCCAGTTTCGGTTTCTTAATGGGTTATGTTGCAGCAGCCTTTGCAGTTGGTAAGTTAACAGAGGGAAAACCCTTAAACTCTAAAAATCTATCACTTGCCCTTTTAATAGCTACCATAATTATTTATGCCTTCGGTCTTCCCTACATGTACTACATTTTAAATATTATGCTTTCTAATAATTTCAGTATTTATAAAATTCTTCAATTAGGTATGTTGTCATTTATACCGGGAGATACTCTGAAAGCTGTAACCGTAGTATTTTTAGGGAAGAGGCTATCAGTATATCAAAAGTCAAGATAATCTAAACTCAACATAAAAGCCCTCATTTTGAGGGCTATTTTCCTATCTTTGCTCTTAATTTTGCTCCAGTGTAATACAAAGGATCCCGCGGCGTTGCATAGGGAGGTGAATAAGCAAGGTCAAGATCCATTAAGTCTTGGGCGGTTGCTTTTAGACTGATAGCTGTTACCATTACATCCAATCTTCTATCAACACCTTCGTAACCAATTATTTGAGCTCCTAAAAGTCTCCCACTTTCCTTTTCAGCTACAGCCTTAATAGCCATAGGCCTTCCACCCATATAAAGAGGTTTATTAGGCCTTAAATCAATGGAAATTGCAGTACTATATCCTAATTTAGCTGCTTCTGTTTCAGAAAATCCAGTTTGCCCTACAGTCATATCAAAAACCCTGTATATGCCTGTGCCCATAACTCCTTTAAATTCGTCTTTCTTACCTATGGCATTACTTCCTGCAATAGTACCTGTTTTATTTGCCGTAGAACCTAAGGGTCTATATACAGCTTCCTCGTTTATAGTATAAAACATTTCTATACAATCACCACAAGCGTAAATATCTTCTATATTAGTTCTCATCTGTTTATCTACTTTTATTCCACCTGTTTTTCCAAGTTCAATTCCTGCATTTTTTGCCAAATCTACACTTGGTTTTATACCGGTTGCTAAAAGTACTAAGTCTGCCTTAATTAAACTTCCGTCTTCTATAATAGCGCCTTCATGGTTTATTTCTAAAGTTTGAGTATTGGTATAAACATTGACCCCTTTTTCCCTTAAATGCTCTTCTATATAGACAGACATATCCGGATCAATTCCTTTAGAAATATTCGATCTGGCGATAATAGTAACATCCATTCCTAAATACTTAAAGCTTTCGCACATTTCAAGACCTATGAATCCACTTCCTATTATAAGAGCTGATTTAGGTTTATTTTTCTCTATAAATTTTTTAATATTATTCATATGGTTTATATTTCTTAACAAAAACACCTTATCCCCATGGGCACCTTTTATATCCGGTAGTCTAGCCATGGCCCCGGTTGCAATTATAAGTTTATCATAGTTGTCATCAAATATTTCTCCTGTTACTAAATTTTTAACTTTTATTGTTTTATTTTCAGGGTTGATTGACAATACTTCATGTTGAACAAAAATGTCCGTATTATGATTTTCTTTAAAAAACTTAGAATCACGAGGAACAATTTCTTCAAAACTTTCTGTTTCATTACTTATATAGAAAGGCATACCGCAACCGGCATATGAGATATATTTATCTTTTTCATAAACGATTATTTGTGCCTCTTTGTTATTTCTTCTTATTTCTGTAGCTGCAGAAGTTCCTGCTGCTACGGCTCCTATTATAACTATACGCATAATTTCCTCCAAAATTTAGATTTTCAACGGGTCGGGAACATTCCTCTCCAAAAAGACTTCGTATTATATTAATTATATATCCATTTTTCAAAAAGCTAAACATTTCCTACATACTCCTATCATAAAAAAGATATGCATAAAAATTAAAGACCTACCTCTTTGCCTCAATAATCATGACAATAAGGTAGGTCCCTAATGTATTAAGTTATGCTAGTTGGGTATATGTATTGCCTTTCCATAAACAGCATGAGCTGCTTCGTGAAGTGATTCAGCCACTGTAGGATGTGCATGAATTGTTGATGTAATTTCATCTATAGTTGCTTCAAGCCTTAGGGCAAGTGCTCCTTCTGCAATTAGCTCTGTGGCATTTGGCCCTGACATATGAAGGCCTAACACTTCTCCAGTTACTCCATCTACAACATACTTTACTAAACCTTCAGATTTTGATTCTATCATTGCCTTACCGCTTATATAGATTGGGAAAACACCTGTTTTCACACTATATCCTTTTTCCCTGGCTTGGGTTTCTGTTAAACCTACTCCTGCCAGCTCCGGATTTGTATATACACAGTAGGGTATGGTTTTAAAATCAATATTAGGTTTTTTGTTCATAATTGATTCTACTGCAACTATTCCCTCTGCCGAAGCTGCGTGAGCCAACATGAGGCCGCCAATACTGTCTCCTATGGCATAAATATTGGGAATATTTGTCTGCATACTCTTATCTACAAGAACTGCTCCCTTGTTTGTTTTAACCCCAACATTTTCTAAAGATAAATTTTCTATGACTGGTTTCCTACCTATAGATAACAATACCTTTTCTGCAGTAAAGGATTTCTCCTGTCCTTGAGAAAGTGTATTTACAGTCAAACCCTCAGAGGATTCTGAAATATAAAGGACCTGTGTATCTGTGTAAATTTCTGTACCACTTTTTAATAGTTTATCTTTCAGTGGTGCTACAATATCCGGATCCATATTTGCCACTATATTAGGCAGCATTTCTACTATTGTAACTTTACAAGCTGCAGCACTATATATAGCCGCAAATTCCGAACCGATTACTCCTCCACCTATTATAATCATAGACTTGGGAACTTCCTTTAGCTTTAAAAGTTCGTCACTAGTAATAACCCCTGGCAATTCAACTCCTGGTATAGGGGTTATTGACGGCTCAGAACCACTAGCGATTATGGCATAGTCAAAGTCAACAGTCTGGTGGCTGTCGTCTGCTAATTTAACTTTAATTTGATTTTTGTTAATAAAACTTCCTTCACCTATTATCTTCGTAACTTTGTTACTTTTTAACAAACCATCAACACCGGCAACTAATTTTCTAACAATTTTTGTTTTTCTTTTTTGAAGTTGTTTCCAGTCTAACTCTGCTCCCGTAATTTTTATCCCGTAATCTTCAAAATTTTTATTTGCATTTTCAAATTCCCTTGTTGTATGAAGCATAACCTTTGTAGGTATACAACCTTTGTTAAGACAGGTTCCCCCTAAGCGTTCTTTTTCAATCAATGTTACTTCTGCATTTAGCTGGGCTGCCCTTATGGCGGCTACATAGCCTCCCGGTCCCCCACCTATTATTGCTATTCGCATAGTACCTCCTTCACAAGCTTACAGCAAAAGCAATCCCGGCTTTTCAATATATTGTTTCAACTTTGCTAAAAACTCCGCCGCAACTGCTCCATCTACTACTCTGTGGTCTGCTGTTAAACTTAAATTCATCATTGGTTTTATAACTAATTCTCCATCTACCACTTTAGGTTCCTGGATAATTGAATTTACTCCTAAAATTGCAACTTCAGGCTGATTGATTATTGGCGTAAAAGATTCAATTCCAAACATACCTAAATTACTTATAGTAAATGTTCCACCTGTGAGTTCATCCGGTGACAATGCATTAGTTCTTGCTCTTTCCCCAAGGTCTTTAATTTCTTTTGAAATATCCTTTAAACCTTTAACATTGGCAAA
Source organism: Tissierellia bacterium (assembly GCA_012518555.1). Classification (GTDB taxonomy): domain Bacteria; phylum Bacillota; class Clostridia; order Tissierellales; family Sedimentibacteraceae; genus Sedimentibacter. The sequence goes on along the minus strand of JAAYRW010000047.1, from coordinate 28,164 downwards.
TTTAACTACAGGAACTAAAAGACCAGCTGGCAATGCAACTGCAACACCCATGTTTACATAGTTTCTTTTAATTATTTCTTCATCTGCTACTGTACTGTTTAACAAAGGATATTCCAACAATACCATGGATACTATTTTTACTAAAATATCCGTATAGGACACCTTTACTATATCTTTCAAATCTTCTCTTAACTCTTTCATGGCAGTAGTATCTACTTTAATATTAAAGGAAACACTTGGAGAAGTTTGAACGCTTTCAAGCATCCTTTTCGCAATAACTTTTCTCATAGTGGACATTGGTCTACGGTATTCTTGAGGGTCTGCATATTTCAATAAATCTTCACTTAATTTATACTGGATTACATCAGCTTTCATAACCCTGCTATCTTTTTGAATTTTGTCTGTATCTACACCTAATTTTTCAGCTATTAGAGCAGCCGTAGGTGATACTTTAACTTTTTCTCTTTCAGCAAATTCCTTTATATCATCCTCTGTTATTGCACCACCGGGTCCTGAACCTGTTACTAAGCTATAATCTACATTTAGTTCCTGTGCAACTTTTCTAGCCCTTGGTGATACTTTTACCCTGCCGCCTGCCGGTTTAGCAGCTGCCGGCTTTGTTTCTATTTTTGGAGCTTCCTTTTCAGCTGCCGCTTCTTCAACCTTCCCTCCTACCTTCTGTAAAAGTTCTGATATATCCTCATCAGCAGTACCGATAATTGCGACAGGTACAGTAATACCTACTGTTTCTTCCTTAACTAAAATTTTCCTCAAAACTCCCGATGTTTTTGCTTCATATTCATTAGTTAATTTATCTGTTTCTACATCAAACAAAACATCGCCTTTATTTATTGTATCTCCTTCTTTTTTTCTCCAATTGGTCAAGAAACCTTCCGTCATGGTTAATCCCATTTTCGGCATTAATACAAATTCAGCCATTTTAACCTCCTATAAAAAATCCCTTCATTTGTGCTACTTCTAATGCTTTTATAACATCAACATGGTAAGGACCTGTTCTTCTTATTCTAAAAATAAATTTCTGATCTTTTGCATATTCTATTTCTCTTTCACCATCAAGGGCTATAGTACCTCTACCCTTGGTAACATATTCATATTCATTATCCAAGTCTAGTATTAAAGGCTGGCTTACAGATACTGCTTCTACCACTCCGGCGGCAATTGGCGCAATTGTCTTTTTATCACTTAAATTAATATCCACATAGGCACCAAAGTTATCTTCCGGATATATAATTTTTTTGCATCCTACTATTGACGAAAATCCGATGGATGCAGGATGACTTCTTGTTACAAATACTTTTTCAACGGTATCCATATTCCATATTGCTTTTGAACCGATAAAAACATCCCTTGATATTACTGCATCTATAAGGGCAATATCAAGAAATTTCCCATCTCTGTATATTTCGATACGTTTATCTTTTAAAAGAAACTTATCTTTATCAAATTTATCTGAAGCTACAGCTGCTGCCGCCATACCTACTATGGTACCTTCTAACATTTCAGGGTAAACATTATTTGTTCCAGTTGAAATGGTGATAATGGGAGTTTCTTTAACACTCTTTGCTACTGCCCTATTAGTACCATCTCCCCCTAAAGTCACTATACATTTTATTTCATCCTTATTTTCCATATATTCTGCAGCTTTAACCGTATCTTCCGTGCTGTCAAAATACAGCATATCTATTACATTTATTTCACACCTTAATTCCTTACAACTATTAAGTTTATCTTCAACTCTATAACCCATGTTGTAGGAGTCAGGCATAATATAAACCTTTTCAACTCCCAAAGCCTGTGCTCCCAAAACTATCCTTTCTACTATATTGATTTTTTCATTATTATCAATTACAGTAGCATGGGAAACAAGCCTTCGAATATCCTTTCCTGAAGCAGGGTTTGCTATTATTCCAATGGAAGCCATTCTCTATCCCTCCACAATAGGTCCTTGCATAAACATAGTGTCATCCTAAAAGTAAGAATCAGCGGTAGAGGATGACACAATGCTCATACTAACATATAAATAACTTCAGCCCAATGCGTTAAAATAATGATCTTACTGCCAATTCTATATCTCTAACATTGGGCATTACATAGTTTTCAAGTTCCGTAGAGAAAGGTATAGGCGTATTCAAAGCACCTACTCTCATAAGGGGACCATCTAATTCATAGAATAGTTCTTCAGCTATCATAGCAGCAATATCTCCCGTATAAGCTCCTCTCTTACACTCCTCGCTTACTAATACAGCTTTGTGGGTCTTTTCAATTGATTTAACTATAGTTTCTTTATCTAAGGGGAACAATGATCTTAAATCTATTACTTCAACATTTATGCCATCCTTAGCTACAATTTCCGCAGCTTGTAGGGAATCGTATACCTGCCGTCCGTAGGTAATTATAGTGACATCGCTACCCTCTTTAACAACTCTTGCTTTTCCTAGTGGAATAGCTTTCATTTCATTTTCATCTACATCATTTTGCATTGCATATAAAACTTTGTTTTCAATGAATACTACAGGATCTGGATCATCAATGGATGTCAACAATAAACCATATGCATCCTGTGCATTTGACGGATATACTACCTTAAGTCCCGGAACGTGAGTTGCCCATGCTTCAAGTGATTGAGAATGTTGTGCAGCTCCACCTATACCTCCTCCGGCAGGAACTCTCAGAACCATAGGTATACTTATTTCACCGCCAAACATATACTTCATCTTGGCAGCTTGATTAACAAGCTGGTCCATACCAACAGTTAAGAAATCTATAAACATTAACTCTGCGATTGGTTTTATACCGCATGCTGCTGAACCTACTGCAGCCCCTACTATTGCACCTTCAGAAATAGGAGTATCTCTTACTCTGTCATCACAGAATTGTTCCCATAAATCCCCGCTTACCCCAAAGCAGCCTCCAAACTTCCCTACATCCTCGCCAAACAAAATAACATTAGGATCTTCCTTCATTTTGGTCCGCATTGCTTCTCTTATTCCTTCAGCATATGTCATTTTTTTCATCTTACTCTCCCCTCCTCAACTATATCAGAATACACATCTTTTAAAGCTGATTCTAAAGATGGAATAGGACTGTTTTCGGCAAATTCTATTGCTTCTTCAACCATCTTGTCTACATTATCATTCATTTCCTTTATTTCTTCCTCAGTCATAAGTTCGTTTTCTATAAAGTATTTTTCCACACGAGGGATAGGATCTTTCTTAAGCCATGCTTCTAATTCGCCTTCTGGTCTGTAAACGGTAGGATCTCCTTCAAAGTGCCCCCTCCATCTATATGTTTTACACTCAATAAGTGTCGGTCCTTGTCCCTTTCTCGCCCTTGCAACTGCTTCACCAACAGCCTCATATACTGCAAATAAATCGTTACCATCTATAGTTATACCTGGCATGTTGTAAGAAGCTCCCCTTACGGATATATCTGTAATTGCTTGATGTCTCTCTTGACTTACGGAAATTCCATAACCATTATTTTCGCAAACAAAAACTACCGGTAATTTCCAAACACTTGCCAAATTTAAAGCTTCATGGAAAGTACCTTGGTTTGTAGAGGCATCCCCAAAGAAACAAATACATACTTGATCTGTTTTCTTAGTTTGAATTGCTAAACCTGAACCAACTGCTATATTATGACCTGCACCTACGATACCGTTGGCCCCTAAAATACCTTTAGTAGCATCAGCTATATGCATTGACCCGCCTTTACCATTACAGTAACCATCTTCTTTTCCAAAAAGCTCTGCCATCATATAATTTAATTCTCCGCCTTTGGCAATTATATGGCCATGTCCCCTATGAGTACTTGTTATATAGTCATCTTCTCTTAAGTTAGCACAAGCTCCGGTTGCAACAGCCTCTTCACCTATGTAAAGATGAACAAAGCCCGGAATCTTTCCATCTGCAAATAAGTCCATTGCACTAGTTTCAAATTTACGAATCTTTAACATGGTCAAATACATTTCTTTCAGTTGCTCGTTTGTGATCTTCAAAATACTACCTCCCATCATTTTTTTGCTGACAGATACACTTATAATAGTAACTTAAAACTATCCCCGCTATCTTCATGCATCCTATATATCTATATTGCATTATCTATGCCATAATACATAAAAATTTAAACTTCCTTAGTATTCGTTGATTATACAAGCTTAGGGTATTTTCATAAGCAAAAGTTAACAGGGGTGAATTGTCTCAAATTGAGAAATTGGTATCCTTTTGAGACGAAAATTACAAGAAAAATAAAATAAAGTCTCAATCTGAGAAAGTTGAAACTTTACAAACCACTTATTACCCTGAACGAAGTGATGAATCTAATCTTTTTATTTCTTTTAAATTAATCGAATAAGTCTTTATCCTCCTGTAGACAGTTGCCCTGCTGAGATTTAAATCTTCCGCTGCCTTAAGAACATTTCCTTCGTTTATAACCAGTGCCCGAATAATACTTTCTCTTTCTATATCCTTGAAGTTTAAAGAAGGTTTAAGGTCTATCTTTTTTTCAGTAGTTTTTTCTGCTGCTGTTACAGGATGGCAACTATATATAAATTCTTTATCAGTCATGTAATAAGCTCTCTGGATTATATTTTTTAATTCTCTTACATTTCCGTACCATTCTTCGGCTAATAAGTATTCTTCAAATTCAGGGGTGAATCTTTTTCTTATATTGTTTTCATTATTAAGATCATCTAAGAAGTACTTTGCCAATTGAATTATATCGTCTTTTCTTTTTCTTAATGGCGGTATCTTTAAATTAATAACATTAAGACGAAAATAAAGATCTTGTCTGAAAGAGCCTTTAGATACTTCTTCTATTAAGTTTCTGTTGGTTGCAGACATAATCCTTACATCTAAATCTCTTTCATAAGTTCCACCTATTCTCACAAGCTTGTTGTTATCTAACACTCTTAATAATTTGGGCTGTACTTCTAAAGGTATTTCTCCAATTTCATCTAAAAAAATAGTTCCTCCATTTGCCAATTCAAACTTTCCCGGTCGTCCTCCTTTAATGGCTCCAGTAAAGGATCCGCTTTCATAGCCAAATAATTCGCTTTCAAATAAATCTTTAGGAATTGCAGAACAGTTAATAGCAATGAAAGGTCCTTTTTTTCTCAAACTTTCATTATGTATAGCTTGAGCATACAATTCCTTGCCGGTACCACTTTCCCCCTCAATTAATACTGTACAGTTAGTTTTAGCAATTTTTCTTGCAGTATTAATAAGTTCCTCCATCCTAGGATCTACAGTTATTATACTGTCAAATGTATAATTAGCATTAAATCCTGCTAATTTACTTACTTCCTGCCTAATGTGTTTTCCTTCTTTCATAAGCATAACTGCACCGGAAACCTGATCATTAACTATGATAGGGGAAATATCTAATGAAATTTCAATTTTTTTATTATCTATGGAAATTATGGTATCGGAAAAACTCATCTTCTGTTTATCATTCAATACGATATTCTCAATATCAATGCCTTTGAATATTTTATTAACATCTATGCGATATATACTATCTTCCTCCATATTGAATATATCAAGGAGCTTTTTATTTACCTTTATTACCTTTAAATCATGATCAATAGCCATAATTCCTTCATTTATGGCATTTATTGTTGTATTGAGAAATTCAAAAGATTCTAAAACCATGAGCTGCTTTTCAATGCAGTTGGCACTGGAAACAGCAATGCCGTAGGTATGAGTTTGCACATCTTCTACACGACCTGACAAATCAAAGGAGCCGATTATCTCCCCCCGATTATTATGAATGGGAGCAGCAGAACATGTCCACTTATGATGGTATTCACAAAAATGCTCCGCACCGTTAACCTGAATTGGCTTATCTATAGTCAAACAAGTACCTATCGCATTAGTACCTACGCTTTGTTCATCCCACTTAGAACCTTTTACAAAGTTTAGCTGAACATGATTTCTTTCTAGATCTTTGTTAATAATTAAATCAATTATAACCCCCTTTTCATCTGTTAATATAACACTATAGCTGGTGTTCTTAACCATCTCGAATACGTTTTCCATAATAGGTCTTGCCACCCGGATAAGTTCCTTTCTCTTAGAAATACTCCTAGATAGTACTTCCTTGGAAACTAAGCTACCTCGCCCTCCTAAATGATCTACCTTCATAGCTTCACAGCGCTGCCAAGACTCAACTATTTCAGGACGTATTTCCTTAGACGATTCCCCAGTATCCATGTACAATTGCCATCTTTTCTTATAGCATTTAAGCATTTTTTCATCTCCCAAATCCATGATATGAAAATGATTTCCCTTGGGTAAATTATAACATATTATAAGTTGCTTTTCAATCTTGTAATGAAATTGCCCCTTTAATGTAACCCTAATCTTCATTTTTCATATTATATATAGAGGAAGGGAGAATATTATGGACAATCAATATAATAAATGTGAAAAAGAAAATCTTATTCGTCAATTAGTAGAGGTACAAGCCCAAGTTAGCGTTATTCCCCATGTAAGGCATGGAACCCCTGAAGTATCCTGCCTGGATTGCTGTATAAAACCGAATCTTAACTGTTGTGAAAAGGATTATTATGATTGCGGATGTTGTGATTGGGAATACCGCCGTCATAAGTTTAATTATACACTCACTCAGCTTATCTGTTTAGAAATTCCCATATGGATAGATGCTGACGTAGAGATTAAAGAAGGCATCAGTGGGTATGGAAAACCCAAAATCCAATAAGTAGGTTTTTCAGCAGCCCCATTTTATTAAAAATTTGAAAGGCGTGAAAGATAATGTCAGATAATAATAAAAATATTTCAATACTACAACAACCAACGTGTCAAACTATTGTTCATGAAAAGGTATGTGTTCAGGGTACCGTGACTATTACACCTTCTGTAGTAAGCGGTGAAAGCACATCGTTTTGTATAGGAAATCCTGTAATTGGCAGCTGTGCTGGTGAATTGACTGAAAGCTATCAATTCACAGTAAGCCAAAATGTCTGTGTACAGTTTCCATTGACCTTTTCAGCAAATGTTTCAGCAATAGGGGACGGAGTTGTCAGCAGAGGTACTGATATTGGTCCTTGTACAGGAACTGGGTGTACGCAGGTAGTATCATTTTATAGAGATAACCCAATCACCAATGAATTAATAGCAAGTGCTGGTGGTTCAATTGTTCTAGGTATCAATGGCAACGGACTCAGCTTTACCGTTACAGTCGCCAATGCTAATGATGTATTAAATTTTAATACTCCAACTCCCCCAGCACCAGCAGATCCCACACTAAATCAGCAATATAGGTTTCTTTATGCCCAGCTCTTGGCTGCTAATTTAAATATTCTAGAGTTGGAAGCTCAGGATTTTGAAATTTGCTCCTATGCAGTACAAGCTATAGCTGCAGCTAATAATTTTCTTGCAACATCACCTCCAGAAGGAAACACAGGAGCAGATGAATACCAGGAGGATCTATTGCGTTTTAATACAGGAAATGCTCCAGGCTGCCCGTTCCTCTGTAGTCAAATTTAACTAGAAATAACCTCAATTTATCCTTGATAATCAAGGATACTTTTGAGGTTATTTACTAGTTTCAAGTATACATCCATGAATATACTCAACCCTTAAGGAGGAACATCAAAATTCTATTAAAAGAAAACTAAAAGAAGCGAAAACTTTTCGAAAAAGTCTTTGAACTATATAATCTTGCTGGAGAAATACCCTATAATAATATGGGGAGAATTTTAAAATATGGATTTACACAAGATTTCATTACTAACATGGATAGCTACCTTGTTAGTTTTATGGATTTAACTGGACAAGTACAGGATCTTATAAGTAATAATATGGTTAAGGCTACGGACACACAGCTAGTTAACGATATAAGGCAGATGAATAGCTTTGGCAATTTTGAGAATATGCAGAAGGCTATGCAACAACAATTTCACACCATTATGGATCAACAATTTCAGCAATTTTCCATGGAAGAAGCTATGAAAATGGTAACTCCTTTTGACCATGGCGGATATCTAATGGGTCCAGGTTTCAATCCATCAGATACGATGGCTTTTAACGCCCAGCAAGAAATGACGAATCAAATGAATATAATGAATGATATGATGAATCAGATGAATATGATGAACGACATGATGAATCAGATGGATATGATGAACGACATGATGAATCAGATGGATATGATGAACCAAATGAACACAATGAATGGTATGAACAGTAACAATCATTTTGGTGTGTAAGGCACAAGAAATGGAGTAGGAGGTAGTTAATTATTTTAATTACCTCCTACACAACACCAAGCAGACTGTTCGAAACTTTATGGAATACCTAACAGTCTACAGAAATCTCATCTTATATTACCTAAAAAAGATTTAATTTCATCACTGACACTTACAATATTATTATTGTTTACCTTTACTATTTTTCCACCAATATTCGTTATAACTGAACGAAGTTCTTCATATTTTGCATAATAGTCATCATCTATTTTTACAGTGTTTTTCATGATCGCACTATTGATAACAGACTTAATAACACCTATAATTGGAATATTATCTAAAAGTACCTCATATAGCTTTTCTCTAAACCCATCAATCAAAAGCTCAAAGCCTCCTATTTCATCTAATAAAATTAGTTTTCTCGAAGAGAGATCTGACAGGAATTCAATCCCTTTAGTTAGAAATACCTCATCCCTTTTAATCCACTTACCTGACACTTCTTCCAAAAAAACACTAGGTGTGTTCACTTTATATTTAATGTCTGAAGTTTCTGCTTTTTCTGCTTCAATAAGACGAAAAGCTCTTGTTTTATCATTTTCCGTTAGTCTTTGGCATAGAAATCCCCCAGTGTGCTCTATGATCATATTTGACCTTAAATTATCCAAAATAATTGTGCTTTTGCCAATCTGAATGTTTCCTTCTAAGAACAACAAGTGTTTCATATTAATTGACTTTTTTTCCTACAGCATGTACTATTCGCAATACAACTAAATATGCAAGATAACCTCCCACCGAACCGGAAACTAATGCCGTAAGACAACTTACTAAAGTTGCTATTAATGGAAGATTCATAATGACCATCGCTTGAGTTGCTGCACCGGCACAATTAGCAATAGCACCTAGAAACATCAAAACCCCTTTGTTATATTCACTACTTCTACGTAATAATAAGAATAAATCAATTGCTATGCCAGGAGGAAGATAAGTTATTAGTTTAATAATAGGCATATTAGATGTAGCCAACGATACAAATATTTGAAGAACACAAAACAGTGTTGCTACTCCATGCTTCCTAACTATAGCACAAGCAGCTACAATCCAAAACATATAGTACACGCCTCCCACGATTCCCCCAGGTAAACCTACTGAACTTGTCATAAGATTTGATAGTGCTCTTATTGGAACCTTTGAAACAGTTGCAATCGTTGCCAATAATGAAATGTAAATCATTTCTGTTAAAGTAAACCTTTCTCGAATCATTACTTCCTCCTTAAATAATAATCATCATACTTTCTCTTAAATTTGATAAAAAGAGTTTACCATTATTATATGTTAATTTTTTGTATAACCACTTTCTTACACCGGCACTTCTTTCAATTGGAAGTTTAAAATAGTGGTAGATAAAATTTACAGCTTCATCAATATTATTAAAGTGCTGACCAAATTCAGCAGTCACTTTATTAATAATATATTGATAATTCCTCTTATTTAATATATCTAGCATGTCTACATAATTAAACTGAACTAAATTTATTAAATCAACTCCTAAATCCATATAAAGTTCATCTATAGAAAAATCATTTTTTACTTTTCTAAATGGCAACACAATTATTAACCGCTTATTAACTCTTTTCAAAATATCTATAATGTTGTTATCATTTACTAACCCCATCATATAACTGATAAACACAATGTCATAATTGTTGTAAAATGTAAACTCTTCGAAAGCTTTGTTTACGACATTTAAATTTGTTAAGTTCATAAGTCTTATTTTTTCCAATAGAGTTTCTACGGCAAACAACGATTTGTCAATAGCTGTGACACTATATCCCCTCTTGGCAAACTCTATAGAAAAACTTCCTAATCCACAACCGATATCTAAAACAGTTTTACTATCATAAATAAACGGATGTAATCCATTAATTATTTTTTTATAATATGATGTATTTTTTTCTGATTCTAGATACCATTGTACACTTTGAGGATTCCAACCAAATTCAACTTTTGAATAGCATGTCCCTTCTTCATAAACATTTTTAATGTTATTTATTTTTTTTACCGTTTTCAAGCTCAATTAAATCTCCTTTTATGTAGTTTTTTATAATCCAAGTCCTTCCACGTACTTTATGCTCCTTAGGTATCTTTGATAGTCGTTGTATTTTTAAAAATATAACGGTGTTAAAAAATAATATTGGGATGTAAGCATTTTTTAACTACCATTTCTTTATAATTTTTGATAAAATATAACCATCATAATATAGTTGGGAGGATACTTATGAAAGAACTACGTTATATCTTACAAATTCGCTTGGCAAAAGATACTGTCTTTTTCGGTCCTGGTGTTAGAGTTTTACTGAAATTAACTCACGAATATAGATCGTTAAATGAAGCCTGTAAAATAATGAATTTATCTTATACAAAAGCTTTAAAAATGGTTAAAGGGACTGAGAAAAACCTTGGATTTAAACTATTGGACCGAAAAATTGGCGGTTTAGGCGGAGGCGGTTCCAGTTTAACTCCAAAATGTATCAATTTCTTAAATAGATATGATGAATTTGAAGAAGAACTAACAACAAAAGCCTCTAAAATATTTGATAATTATTTTAAAGAGTTCTTTTAATTCATAAACTGAATACTTTATCCCTTTATTCCATAGTATGTTTAAAAATTCACATTGTTTTTTCCTTTAGTATTAAGGATTTCTCTCGCTTCATCTGGTGTTGCAATTTCATAATCAAGCATTTTTAATATATTGATAATTTTTTCTACTTGCTGTGAATTGCTGGTTGCCAATTTGCCATTCATATTAATATATAAACTATCCTCTAATCCCACTCTAACATTACCACCTAAAATTGCAGAAAGTACTTCATAACGGAAGATGCGTCTTCCAGCTGATACCATAGAATAATTCACATCTTCACCAAATGTCTTTTTTAGTTGGTTAATAAAATATAATACATTATCAGGATTAAGAAGAAAACCACCTAAAACTGAAGGCACAAACTGAAAATATAAGGGTTTCCTTATTAGTCCTTTATTAAAGAGATACTTTATGTTATAAATTTGTCCTAAATCGAAAATTTCAAACTCTGGCACAGTCCCTGCATCGTTCATAATTTTAATACATTCTTCCATTTCTTCAAATGTATTACTAAATACATTTCTCTTTGTATTTGTTAAAAATGGTACCTCCCAATCGTATTTTGGCTCTTTAATATTTTTTGCCATTTCAGATATATTAAAATTAATTGAACCACTATTAAAAGATGCTATCTCAGGTTTAAAAGCAGGAATTACCGCTAAACGCTCCTCTAATGTCATACCTAATGCTCCACCTGTAGTTATACCAATAATGACATCAGAGTTTTCTTTAATCCTTGTTAAAATTTTTCCAATCACATTCAAGTCGGAAGTTGGTTTTCCATTATCCTCCCTTGCATGAATATGTACGATTGATGCTCCTGCTTGTGCTGCCTCTATTGCAGCTTTAGATATATCCTCTACACCACATGGCAAATATGGAGTCATTGAGGGAGTGTGAATTCCTCCTGTAACTGCTGCTGTTACGATAATCTTCTTAGGTTTTTTCGACATGTAGTATTATCCTTTCTATATATTTTAACAATAAAAATATATTTTTACAATCATGAAATTAATAGTTTTCTCTTCCAAATACTATCTCATGTAAAAATAAAGCCTCTTTCTTTCTTCTTTTTACTGAGCTAAGTGCCCCTTCATTATTTTTATATAATTCTTCCTTATATGAGAATCTATCCTCAATTGCAGATAATTTATCTTCAATAACTAGCTTATCGGCTAAATATACTACTTCTTTTTCTGTTATAGTGCTAGGGAAGTTCTTAAGCTCCATATGTTCTCTTACAATTTCTGATACTTCTATAAAGCCCATATCCAAAAGCCAATCTGCTCCAACTTCCCCATGATGGGCCTTCCCTTTAGCAATATCATGGAGGAGGCTTGCTGCTAAAATAAGTTTTTTATCTAGTTTTATTCCTTTATTAGTCAATATTTGATAAATATTTAGGGCAACTTCAGCCACTTTATCAGAATGTACTTTAACTGAATCGGAAACTTCGAAATAGTCTTGAATTTTTCTACATAGGTCAAGTGATGGACATCTTCTTTCTTCATTGTAGTCTAATAGCCTTTCATAATCTTTTTTTGTGTCTGCATCTAAAATTATACCCGGGTCAACAAAGGGTACATTAATAAAATCTTTACCCATTTTTGCTATTAGGCCTTGCATTCCATTTGTCCCATCGTGCTTAATTAGCATACTGATATAGTCGGATCTTACTAAAAGGGGATGACCATTCTTACCATAATAGGATGGTTGTAGCAAGTTATAACCTTTCTTTATTAGTAGATCTAGCATCTTTTTTAATGTAAACTGCTGAACAAAAGGGCTGTCTGAAGGAGTAATGAATACTAAATCAACTGATCTTTCCATCTCTTTTAGCCCCAGGCATATGGAGTCAAACATATGGGTTTTTTCATAATCCTCATTATGAATAAAGCTAATATTTTTGCCACTAAGCACATCTTTAATATCATTTGCACGATATCCTGTTACTACAACAATTTCATCGACCTTAAGGGCTTGGTAATTATTAATTGTCATTTCAATCATTGTCCTATCGCCGATTTTCATCAGTGGCTTAAAGTCTTTCATTCTTGAAGACAGGCCAGCTGCAACAATAACTGCACCTACTGTCATCTTACTCCTCCGCTACATTAGTTAATTGGCTCAATAAATACTTCAACAACTCCACCACAAACCATTCCTTCATCTTCCGCCTCTTGTCCTGTCATATCAACTTGGATAAGTTTACATACTTGATTATCCATAGCTAAAAGGGCTTCTTGCATAATGTCTGCTTCTACACAGCCTCCGCCAATTGTTCCTACCATTGTTCCATCTTTTAATACCAACATCTTAGTTCCAACTTCTCTTGGAGCAGACCCTCTTCTTGAAACTATGGTAACCAAAGCTCTAGGTATTTCCCCGTATTTATTTTCTAATATTGCATCAAACAATTCAACAGAATATACACCAAAACCTTTTGCCTTGTTTTTAACCTCAATTATTTCAGCCATAATAGCAACTGCAATTTCAGCTGGTGTTTCAGCCCCGATATTTAGGCCAATTGGAGTATATACCTTATCTAATTTCTCCCTTGATATACCCTTGTCCTCTAAATAATCCAGCACCTTTTTAACTCTAACCTTGCTTCCTATCATTCCTATATAGGCATTTTCTTTATTTATTATATTTTCAAGGCAAACCTGGTCATACCTGTGTCCTCTAGTAACTATTATAAAAAAAGTTGACTTGCTTCCCTTAATATTGCTGAGAGCTTTTTCAAAAGACTCGCATATGGCCTTATCTGCCCCTGCACTTATTGCATTGTTAAGAAATTTGATTCGGTCATCTATTACAGTAACAGGCAAGTTTAAAAGCTGGCACATTTTTATTATGGGCATTGAAATATGACCAGCCCCACAAACAACTACACTATAATTCTGGCTTATAAACTCAATATATACTTTTTCCTTCTTATAACTTACTAGCCTGCTTTTCTTATCAAAAGGTATTAATTCAAGCAAGCTATTCCAATCATATGAATCATTGTTGGTGTAAACCTTTGCCCCATCTGACACTATGAGCTTATCTCCGATGTTATTTCCTGAAAGTACAGTAAGAACTATGTTTTCTTTATTTAAGTCAAGCTCCTTTAAAACTCTGAAAAATTCCATTTTTTCCTCCTAAATATTACATAATAACTGCGCTGCCATGCAAATCGCATAGGGGGATTATTCTAATAGCTGTGTTAGCTTCGACGGAAAAATCTTCAACAGCTTTTTTTACGAAAGGAAACTGGCTACTGTTATAGTCGTGAAGCAGTATGCGTCCACCATTGCTAAGTCTTGGATAAAAGTACCTTAAACCATTCAGAGTAGGAAGATATAAATCTGCATCAAGACTTACTAATGCAAAGCTATCCTCAATATTTACTGCAGTTTCGGGAAAGTAACCCTTGCAAAAGACTACCTTTTCAGGATAAGGCAAGATACTCTTTACCTGGTCTACATTTGTGTCACTGAAATTATTATTGCTTCTCCTTCTGCTTCCTAGAGTTCCTTCATACTCTAGGTCTCTCTTGTCAAATCCTTCGAAGGTATCGAAGAGATATAGTTTGCGCTCCTTAAACAAGATATTCAATTCCCTTGCTAAATATCCCTTATATACTCCTAATTCAGCAATGTTTCCTTCAATTTTTTTGTTCTTAATTTCCTCTGCTTGTAACCTCAAGGTGGAGAGCCTTATATCAAACAATTCTCTCAAATTATTGATATTAAGTATTTTTGATTTACCTATACCCTGCTCTGAAAGCTGTCTACAAATTTCCTCTGCAGATTCTTTATTTAGAACCGAGACAATAACCATGTCCGGCCTAATATCTAGTAATTCCTTCGGAGATATCACTGGAGTATCATCCACACAACTAGGAAGATTTCTATAATTATTATCTGCAAAGCAAATAAGTTCAAATCTTCCATGAAGCAAGCTTCTAATCATTCTTCCGCTTTGTCCTGCGCCAAATATAACAATTTTCTGCATATTTATCTCCGCTCTTTTATTACAATAATTATAGCATGAAATCTTGCAAAACACTATAGCAAGTTTGTCGCTATATACTAGGTAGTCGGACAGGTAATCTTACCTGTCCGAATATTATTTATTGCTTATTCTTTTCTTCCAAAGCCCTTAGAACTTTTTCAGGAGTGATGGGAAGAGAATCAATATATACGCCTATTGCATCATAGATGGCGTTTGCTATTGCTGGAGACTGTGTATTTGTAACCATCTCTCCACAACCTTTTGCCCCGAAGGGTCCATAAGGATCATAGTTTTCATAAAACTTTATTTCACTATGTTTAGGCATGTCCATAAATGTAGGAATAATATAATCTGTGAAGTTTGATGCATATGTTTCTATGCTCTCTGGAAAATAAGGGGATAAATCTTCATACAGTGCCATACTTATTCCTTGGATATTTCCACCATCAACTTGACCTTCTGCTTGAAGTGGATTGATTACAGTTCCGATATCATAGCAATTGTACACATTTTCTACTGTTACTACTCCGGTTTCTGTATCTACTTCAACGTCTATTATTGTTGAGCCCCATGCATATGACCTGCTTGGAACAGTAAAACCTGTTTCTGGATCTCTTGGCGGGCCTACCGGTGGTAAAAAACCGCCTGTACCCATCAAGAATACTCCTCCGAAGGTTGATGCCGTTCCAATTTCTTGCAATGTCATAGCTACACTTTCATCATCTTTTTTGTAAACTCTGCCATTTTCATAAACTATTTCATCAGGACTACAATTATTTAATTCTGCAACAAATTCTTTTACTTTTACTATTAAGTCATTTGCAGCAGCTATTGCAGCTAAACCAACAATATAGGTAGACCTACTGCCTGCAGTATCCATACTGAATGCTGCTGTATCTGTATTTGAATTATCTAATGTAAATAATTCTTCACTTACTCCTAGAGCTTCAGCTGCCATTTGTATTGCAACAGTTTTAAATCCCTGACCCATTTCACAACTTGCATTTGTCATGTCAATGGTACCATCAGCTTTAATACGTAGGGAAACTAAATCAGGATCTCCGCCACCATTAAATCCGGTTGGATAATAAACATTTGCTACTCCTCTTCCTTTTTTGATCATCTATTTCACCATCCTTACTTAGAACTCATATTTGCATATTCAGGAGCTAATTCTTCCCCTGCCATTTCAGCAACCATCTTTAGTGTTTCAATAGAAGAAACTGCAACTAATGGGTTTCCAACATGGTTTTCGTCGTTTTCTTTGAAAGAGTTTTTCAATCTTACCTCTATAGGTTTCATTCCGACAGCGTGTGCAAGTTTATCAACCTGTACTTGATCTGCAAATTGCCCTACATTTACTCCAAATCCTCTCATTGAACCACTAGGCATTTTATTAGTATAAACCATTCTTGAATTAACTTCTAAGTTTTCTACTTTTACTGCCCCTGCAATCATATTGGCATTTTTTTCAACTGCATATAATCCTAATTCGGTATATGCTCCACAGTCATGTAGGATGTCAACTTTTCTTGCAGTTATAGTACCGTCCTTCTTTATACCATCTTTAAATTTAAAAATCCATGGACTTCTAATAGTAGAATATAGCATTTCTTCTTCCCTAGTTAAATGAAACTTTACTGGTCGTCCTGTTTTTAAAGTTAAAAGTCCTGCTAGATGGTCAGTATGGATACTATTCATACCACCGAAACCACCACCGATTGTTCCGCCCACAAATTTTAACTTATTTAAAGGTAGTTGGTATACATTGGCAAGGTCTCCCTGTGTAAAATACAAACCTTGGGTTTTAGAATGAATAACCAGCTTGCCTGCTTCATCAAGGTAAGCTAAAGAAGCACTTGTTTCCAAAGGAGCATGTTCCTGACTTGGAGTTGTATATGTTCCCTCAACTATATAATCAGCTTCTGCAAATCCCTTCTCTACATCGCCCTTTCTTATTTTTCTAACTTCACTTGTACCATCAAACAAGTGAAGATTGCCTTCAGGTCTTACTTTTGGAGCACCTGGTTTACATGCTTCAACAGGATCTATAACAAAAGGTAGTTCTTCAATGTCAAGTTTGATTTTTGATATTGCTTCTAGTGCAACTTCCTTGCTTATAGCAGCTACAGCCGCTATATTTTGTCCTTTATACCTAATCAGCTCTTCTGCTAAAACATGGTGGTCTGGTACCATTGAAAAGTAGTTATGGGGTACATCATCTTTGGTTATAATAGCATATACGCCGGGAACCTTTAATGCTTCACTTACATCTACCTTGTTTAGCTTGGCTCTGTGATATGGACTTCTAAGAGTTTTACAAATCAACATATTTGGCATAGTAAGATCACTTACATATGTCATTCTTCCGGTAACTAAACCTTCTCCATCATATTTTTTAACTCTTTTTCCTACACTTTTAAACATTAAAATCACTTCCTTCCGGCAATAATCCAAATTCACCTTTTGAAACAGCCAATACTGCTTCAGTATATTTTTCATATCCTGCACATCTGCATAAGTTGCCGCTTAAAGCTTCCTTAATCTCTTCCTTTGTAGGTTTGGGATTTTCCAAAAGAAAAGCTGTTGCCGCCATCACCATGCCGGGAGTACAATAACCGCACTGAGGTGCTCCATAATCTAAGAAGGCTTGCTGAATTGGATGCAATTTTTCTCCTGAACAAAGTCCATCAGCAGTTACAACCTTTTTTCCTTTAACTGTAGGAGCTAGTACTAAACAAGATTTAACAGCCTTTCCATCAAGTATAACAGTGCAAGCACCGCAATCCCCATGATTACATCCACACTTAGGGCTGGTTAAACCTAACTCGTCTCTTAACAACTCAAGTAGGGTCTGTTCTGGTTTAACCAATACCTCTACAGGATTACCATTTAAGTAAAAGCTTAATATTTCAGACATATTTTCCCTCCTTAATCAACAATAGCTGCTTCAATTGCCCTTCTTACAATTACAGGGGCAACCTTTTTTCTATACCAAGCTGATGCTCTTATATCGTCAATAGGACTAATTGCATCCACCACTTTTTCACTGGCTACTCTAATATTTTCCTCAGTAAGCTCCTTACCTAGCAATAATTCTTCTACTTCCTCACATCTAAGCACTGTGGGAGCTACTGAGCCAATGGCAACTCTTACAGCCTTGCATATATTATTTTCCTTTTCTACATAAGCAGCTGCATTAACTACCGAAAGAGTTTCTGCCTTTCTTCTGCCAAGTTTATTGAAAGCTGATTTGCCTTTATTTTTTCTAATTATTATATGTGTTAAAACTTCATTTTCTTTAGCTACAGTTTTACCGGGTCCTGTGAAGAACTCTTTTGCTTCAATATTTCTTGACCCATCTGGTCCTCTTAATACAAATTCCGCTTCTAAAACCATAAGAACAGGAACCGAATCGGCAGCCGGTGATGCATTCATAATATTACCGCCTATAGTTGCAATATTTCTAACAGAAAAACCAGCAATTTCATTTATAGCTTTAATTAAAGCAGGAAACTCTCCTTTAATGATATCATTTTTTTCTATTTCTGCAAAAGTTGTTGTTGCACCAATGATAACTTCGGTATCGTTTTCCACTATATAATTCAATCCTAAATCAGACAAGTTTATTATCATTGAGTCCTTTTGATTTTCCTTATGAATTTTTTCCCTTTCTAGGGATAATCTAGGTACAAAGTCTGATCCTCCCGCTAAAAATTTCATCTCGATTGAGTTGTCTTCTAAAATTTCAAATAACTTTCCAAACGAGTCTGGTGATTCGTAAAAGTAACTTCGCATAACTTGACCTCCAATTATATTATTTTTTTGCAAAAGCTGATTTAGAGAAATCATAGTTTTCGCTTCCGTCCGGATACCTATATCTCTTTTTATCTTGGTCTCTTGGATAATCAAATCTTCCGCCACAACGCATTATCATGGTTTTTATTTCAGGCGTATTTTCTTCAATTATTCTTACAAATTGATTAACTAACAATTCTGGATCACATGCTGTATTTGCCCAGTTGTCATAATGATCGGGAATTAATAGTTTAGCTCCTATAGTCTGTCCAACTCTTGCACAATCATAAGGAGTCATTTTATCTGTAGCACCTGGTGCATTGCTTCCCATATCGAATATAGCCACATCTATATCATAGTTATGTTTGAATGCAACATATCCATCATGATACCAGGTATCTCCCATAAATAGTATATTTCCTCCAGATGTTTTGAATAAGAAACAGCAAGCAGCTTCTTCAAAGGAAAGATTTACATCACCTTCTCCTGTTTTTATAGCTGTTTGGTCATAGCAGATCAAAAATTCTACTTCTGCCCCTTTTACTTTAACAGATTCCCCTACTTTTGCAACAACTAATCTTTCTTCTGGCACTTCAAATTTTCTCAACTTGTCTGCTGCTACAGGCGGTGCATAAAACATTGCATCCGTAGTTTTCAAAGCAGCTTTTACAGCATAAAGGTCACAGTGATCTTGATGAGCATGGGTACAGAAAACACCATCTAATTGGTTAAATTTCCAAGGATCAATAACATGTGGGTTAAGCCTTATCCAATTTATACTGTCAGCACCTGATTGTTTGCAAACTCCACAATAATAATGTGAAGTATACATCGATGGTCCACAGTACATGTCTATGAAGAAAATTCCTCCTTCATCGGTTTTTAAAACCCAAGAAGGTCCTCCACACCACCAAAGGCTAACTTCTCCCTTAGGTACTACCCTATTCTCAATTTCTTGATTGAGTAGAGTTCCCCACTCAGGAAAGCTATCTCTTAGCCATTGGTCTCTGTCGTTGTCGTGATTCTGATTAACATAATCTCCTGCGATAATTCCTCTACCATCGCTTTTAATGATTTCTCTTTCCATTTTTCCTCCTTATTTATCCCTTATTTTTATTATGATAGGCTTTTGGCAACCTTCATAAAATCTTTGTCTCTTTTTTCTATAGCTTTCTTTGCCTTGTCACCACTATAATCATAAAAACCTTTTCCAGTTTTTACACCATATGCCCCATCTTCATATAAATCTTTTAGTAATTTGGATACTTCTGTAGAATTGCTGAGTTCTCTAAACATATAACTTCCAACATTAAAGAATATGTCAATTCCTCCAAAATCAATCGTTTCAAAAGGACCTATACATGCATATCTTCTTCCAAGACCATATTTCATAACATCGTCTACATCCTCGACACTTGCAACACCATTTTCAACAATATAGAAAGCTTCTCTTAATAGTGCATATTGCAATCTATTTAAAATAAATCCGTCAATGTCCTTTTTTACCATTACAGGGTTTCTTTCTATATATAAAGCAAGTTCTTTTACGATTTCCAATGTTTCTTCCGTTGTTTTATCTCCTGAGATTATTTCTACTAAGGGAACAATATGTGGTGGATTAACCCAATGCATACCGCAAAATCTTTCTTGTTTATGTACTGCTTCTGCTATCTTGTTTATTGAAAGTCCAGATGTATTAGTTGTCAGTATTGCCTCTTCTGGTGCAATTTCAGATACTTGTTTCCAAAACTCATGTTTTATTTCTATTTTTTCCGCAATTGCTTCAATTACAAAGTCTGCATCTCTGAAAGATTCTATATCCATAGTAAATGATATATTTGATAAAAGCTTTTGAGATTCATCATGTGAAATCATGCCTTCTTCAATAGCGTTTTGTTGATTCATGCTTATTAGTTTTTTTCCTTTTGCTATTGATTCTTCGAATATATCATACAATAAAACATTAAAACCATATTGAGCAAATATTTGAGCAAATGATGCTCCCATAACTCCTGCTCCGGCAATTACTATTTTTTTAATATTAGTTTTAATATCCATTTTTCCTCCCAATTATAATATAACTGCACCTTTGTCAGCTGATGAAGCTAACTTCGAGTATACCTGTAAATAACCCCTAGGTACTTCTTTAGTAGGTTTAACGACATTCTCAAGTCTGTTTTTTATTTCTTCATCGCTTAGCATAACATTTATTGTTCCCTTTTCAATATTAATATCTATAATGTCGCCATCTTGAATAGCTGCAATGGGGCCTCCTTCTGCAGCTTCCGGTGAAATATGTCCCACAAAACATCCATTGTTTGTACCAGAAAATCTACCATCAGTAATTAGAGCCGTTGTTTTATTTAATCCCATTCCATACAGGAACTTCATAGCCTTATACATTTCTCTCATACCTGGCCCACCCTTTGGACCTTCGTACCTTATAACAACTACATCACCATGCTCAATCCTTCCTGCTAAAATAGCTTCATTTGCCTCTTCTTCACTATTGAAAACCTTTGCTTTACCCCTGAAATGATAAAGGGACTTATCAAATGCACCAGGCTTTGTAACTGCAGAATTCGGTGCTAAATTACCGTATAAGACAGCAATCCCTCCTGTTTCTTCAAAAGATTCGTCAACGGTTTTAATAATATCATCATTAGCAGGATGAAGATATTTATATTCAGCTAAGTTTTCTCCCAATGTCTTACCAGTGCATGTAATAACTGATCTACCTAGTAAATCACCTAAGTTATCCATTACTCTTGGAATTCCACCAGCCCTATAAAAATCCTCCATGTCCCATTTAGCTGCTGGGTTTACTTTTGCTATTTGGGGAGTAATTTTGTTTAATTCCTTGAATTCCTTTAAGACATCAATGTCTAATTCAGCTTCATATACAATGGCACTAAGATGAAGAATAGCATTGGTGGAGCCGCTTATTGCCATTACTGTCTTAATACCATTTAGAATAGCTTCTTTTGTTAAAATATCACGAGGTTTAATATCCTTTTCTACCAGCTCATATATTTTAAGTCCTGCTTCAAAGGAAACCCTTAATCTTTCAGCATAAGTTGCAGGAATTAAGGCACTGCCTGTAAGACTCATTCCAAGTGCTTCTGACAGACAACCCATCGTATTAGCAGTTCCAAGGAAAGCACAGGAACCACAGCTTGGGCAACTTGTGTCTTCCAACAACTTTAATGATTCTTCGCTTAACGAACCTGCTTTTACCATTCCCAAGGCCTCGTCAACAGATGTTGCATCTGATTTTCTGCCATCAAATACAACTCCACCTATCATTGGACCTCCATTTACAATAATTGAAGGTATGTTTAATCTTGCAGCAGCCATTAACATGCCAGGAATTATTTTGTCACAAGAACCAATCATCACAAGTGCATCTAATTTATGAGCCCGTGCTCCAATTTCAATTGAATTGCAAATGATTTCCCTTGAAGGCAGTATGTATTTCATACCTTCATGACCATTAGCTATTCCATCACAAGCACCTATAACTCCAAATTCTACTGCTGTACCTCCGCCCCTATAAATACCTTTTTTTACAAATTCACTTATTTGATTTAAATTAAAATGTCCAGGAACTATAGTATTCCATGAGTTTGCAATACCTATAATTGGTCTGTTTAATAGGTCATCGTCGGAATACCCCATAGATTTAAAAAGGGAACGCGCAAAGCTATTATCCATACCTTGCCAGTTTCCCTTACCTCCATAACTCATTTTACACCTCCTCAAAATTTCATGTGTGATGTCTGACATCGCGAGTTAATTATATAACTAATTTATTAAAAAGTCAATAGCAATTATACTATATCTTTTGATATTTCTTTAGTGATAGTTAACTTAAGAATACTAGGTGAAAATTTTTCTGAAACGATCTAGGTGTAAATTTTTCTTGACTTTTCCATAAAAATGATTTATTTTACATATGTCAGACATCAAAATTTTTCCATTATATGATTGATTGTAATTATTCAATTAGTGTTTAATTAATAACATTTAGGATGGGCTGATTAATAAATTGAAAGGTTAGGAAAGTATGCAGAACGAACTTATCTTAAATGAAAACAATAATCTATACAATATACTGAAAGACATTAATCCTCTTAGCAAAAGAAGATTATCTGAAGATTTATTCATTAGGTTAAGAAATGCTATTTTGAGCGGAGAACTTCCAGAAGGTTATGTTTTTCCAAATGAAAACCAACTCTGCAAGGAGCTTGATATCGGCAGAAGCACTTTAAGAGAAGCATATGCATCTCTTGAAACATTAAATTTAATTAGCAGAACTAAAAATGGTACATATGTTAATACAGAAACAGAAGTAAAAAACCTAATGAACTTTGACTTGGTGGCAAAATACTCAAACCCTAAAGATGTTATGGAGTTTCGTGAAATTATAGAAGTTGGAATCACATACAGTGCTGCAAAAAATGCTACGAAAGAAGATGTTGAAAAGTTAGAGAATATAGTAAATATGATGAAAGACAACCATGGTGATATAGCTAAACTTACTATTCAAGACTTCGAATTTCACTCTCAATTAGCATTGATATCTGGTAATGAACTATTATGTATTGCATTAGATGCTGTAAGAGTCAGCTATGAAAACTTTGTCTACAATGCATTTAAAAAAGGGCTTTACGTTGAGTCCATCGAAGATCACTTATCAATAATAGATGCTTTAAGGGATAATGACCCGAAAATGGCAAAGGCTGTGATGAGAAAACACCTTAGTCATATTAAAAAAATGTTTTAATTATTTTCAAGCCTCTTTTTTAAATGTAATAGAACTATAAAAACTTAATTGTAATCCAAGTTTTTATAGTTCTATTAGTTTTTATGCTTATTCAATTATTTCATTGCCATTCTTACATATTTCTCATACCTAAGTTTAGAATCCACCTCAGCCTTTGCAAATAATTCATCTGCTTGCTCTGGGAATGTCTCATACAATGAAGCATATCTAACTTCACTCATTAAGAATTCTTTAAAGTCCTTTGTTGGTTCCTTAGAATCTAATGAGAATGGGTTCTTGCCTTGGTCTGTTAATTCTGGATTAAATCTGTACAAGGTCCAATATCCTGCTTCAACAGCATCTTTTGCCTGTCGCTGTGACCTTGACAATCCTCCTTTGATTCCATGATTGATACATGGAGAATATGCAATTATCAATGATGGACCCGGATAACTTTCAGCCTCCATTATTGCCTTTAAGGTTTGATTCTTATCTGCTCCCATAGCAATCTGTGCAACATATACATAGCCGTAGCTCATTGCCATTAAACCTAAATCTTTCTTTCCGGTTCTCTTACCATTTGATGCAAACTCTGCAATTGCGGCTGTAGGTGTAGCTTTAGATGACTGGCCTCCTGTGTTTGAATATACTTCTGTATCAAAAACTAAGACATTTATATTTTCACCGGATGCAAGGACATGATCTAATCCTCCATATCCAATATCGTAAGCCCATCCGTCTCCACCAAATATCCAGTGAGATCTCTTCATGAAGTAATCTTTCTTATCATAGATTTTATTCAACAAATCATCATTGCCCTTTTCCTGCTCTAAAACTGCTGCTAACTTTTCTGCTCTATCTCTTGTTCCATCTGATTCGTCAAATCCATCAATCCAATCTTCCATAACATCTTTTAAGTTTAGACTTATATCGTTGTTAAGTGCCTCAAGAACTTTTAATTTAGTGGCATTTCTTATTTTATGAACACCCAAATACATTCCAAACCCATATTCTGCATTATCTTCAAACAATGAGAATCCCCAGGATGGTCCATGTCCTTTTTCGTTGGTTGTATATGATACTGATGGTGAGCCGCCCCATACTGTGGAGCATCCTGCTGCGTTAGAAATCATCATTCTGTCACCAAACATCTGAGTAACTAATTTCGCATATGGTGTTTCTCCACATCCTGCACAAGCCCCTGAGAACTCTAATAATGGTTTTCTAAACTGACTACCTTTAACTGTTTTTGCCTGATTAACAGGTAGGTCTTTAGATACAATATTCTTTGTAAATTCCCAATCTTTAATATATTGCTCCCTATTAATTGCCAATGGCTCCATACTAATTGCTTTTTCCTTAGCTGGGCACACATCCACACAGTTACTGCATCCTGTACAGTCAAGAGCCGATACAGCTAAATGATACTGCATATCCTTAATTCCTGTAGCAGGCTTAGATTCGAATCCGGCCGGTGCACCTTCTACTTCTTCCTCAGTAAGAAGTACCGGTCTTATTACTGCATGAGGGCACACAAATGAACATTGATTACACTGAATACATTTTGATGAATCCCAAAGTGGAACTTCTATTGCTATCTCGCGTTTTTCCCAAGCAGTACCTCCTAATGGAAAAGTACCATCTTCTCTACCATTAAATGCACTTACAGGTAGTTTATCTCCTTCTTGTCTATTCATTGTGAATACAACTTTTTCTAAAAATTCAGGCGCTTTTACATCCTCTTCAACTTTTTCATCTGTGGCTGTTTTCCATGATTCCGGTACATTGATCTTTTTCATACTTACGAAACCTTTATCAATTGCAGCATTGTTCATATCAACGACACTTTGCCCTTTATTACCGTAAGACTTTTTAACTTCTTCCTTCAAATATTTGGCAACCTCTTCCACAGGAATAATATCAGCAAGTTTAAAGAAGGCAGCTTGCATTATCATATTAATTCTTTCGCCAAGTCCTATTTCTCTAGCAATTTCCACAGCATTAATAGTGTAAAATTCTATATTGTTATTTGCTATATCTCTTTTTAATGAAGCAGGTAGCTCTTTATTTAATTCTTCTTCGTCCCAAATACAATTTAATAAAAATTTACCGCCATTTTTTATTCCGGATAAAAGATTGTATTTGTTTACATATGATTGCTTATGGCAAGCTATGAAGTCAGCCCTGTTAATTGTATAAGGCTCTCTAATCGGTTCTCTCCCAAATCTTAAATGGGATATTGTTAGTCCTCCTGATTTCTTAGCATCATATTCAAAATATGCCTGTGCATAAAAATTAGTATTATCACCTATTACTTTTATTGCAGATTGGTTCGCACCAACTGTTCCATCAGAGCCAAATCCCCAAAACTTACATGCTATTGTTCCTTCCGGTGTTGGGTCTATACTTACATCGCTTAAAGGTAATGATTTATATGTTACGTCGTCAACGATACTTACAGTAAAATCATTTTTTGGATTTTCTAACTTTAAGTTTTCATATACAGCTACTACATCGTCCGGCTTGAAATCTTTAGAAGCTAATCCATAACGTCCTCCTACTATAACAGGGGCATTTTCAACACCGTAAAAGGCATTTTTAACATCAAGATATAAAGGTTCGCCATTGGAGCCAGGCTCTTTTGTTCTGTCAAGAACTGCTATTTTCTTAACCGTTTTAGGTATCTGACTTAACATAAATTCAGCAGAGAATGGCCTATAAAGATGAACTTCAATTAATCCTACCTTTTCTCCTCTTTCATTTAAATAGTCTACTACTTCACTTATTGTTTCGCAACCTGAACCCATAGCTATAATAATATTTTCAGCATTTTCGTCTCCATAATAATTGAAAAGCTTGTAGCTTCTACCGGTTAGTTTATTAATTTCATCCATATATGATTGAACTATTTCCGGTACTGCATCATGGAATTTGTTAATAGATTCTCTTAATTGGAAAAATACGTCCGGGTTTTGTGTTGTTCCTCTAAGTACAGGTTTATTCGGACTTAGGGCATTATCTCTAAAAGCTTTAATTGCATCATAATCTACAAGTTTTGCTAATTCATCATATTCTAACACTTCAATTTTCTGCATTTCATGTGATGTTCTAAATCCATCAAAGAAATGAAGAACAGGAAGTCTTGATTTAATTGCGCTTAAATGTGCAACTGCAGCTAAATCCATAGCTTGTTGAACACTACTTGATGCTAATAATGTAAAGCCCGTTTGTCTTGTTGACATAACATCTTGATGGTCACCAAATATACTTAATGAGTTTGATGCCAAGGATCTTGCACTAACATGAAATACTGCCGGTAACAATTCACCTGCAATTTTATACATATTTGGAATTTTCAATAAAAGTCCTTGTGATGCTGTATAAGTAGTTGTCAACGCACCTGATTGCAAGGCTCCATGAAGGGTGCCTGCGGCACCACCTTCTGACTGCATTTCTTTAACTAATACTGTTTCTCCAAAAATGTTCTTTTTTCCGTTCGCTGACCATTCATCAACTAATCCTGCCATTTGCGATGAAGGGGTTATTGGATATATTGCCGCGACGTCTGTAAATGCATAAGAAGCATAAGCTGCAGCTGTATTTCCATCCATTGTTTCAGTTCTGCGTTTTATCATTTTACTTCTCCTCGTATATTATGTTTAGAACTACTTTTGGTTGTTAATTGTTAATTTTTGCTATTTTCTTCGCTAATTCTTTCTTTCCTTCTATATTTCCTTGTCTAGCAATCATAATTCTTTGAGCTTGTGGAGATCCTGCACCGTGCATTGATTCTGTTCTATATCCTACCGCTGCCGTACCTAGTGTTAGGTTTTCGATTAACCTTAATACTCTAAGTCTATTTTCTACGGATACTCCCTTAACTCCTGCTAAGTATTTTTCAATATATGGCCCAAGTTTCGAATCCTTTAAATCTTTTTCCGATGGAGCAGTTACCATTAAGCCTCCCGCTAAGTCTTCTGCTATTCTTGCAATTTCATATGGGAACCTGGTTACATTTTGCTTACATACATTTGCTAATAACATATCTATTAAATAGTTTCCTGATTCTGTCTTAGTTCCTTCAGCTGAACATGCTATACCACTGGAATACAGGGTTTCGTTTAAGTGCACCATTTCAATCAACTTATCTCTAACGTGAGATGCTCTTTGTACTCCGTTGTATTCTGCTATTAATGCTGATGCCCCTATTAGTACATCGCCTACTCCAACTTTACATCCGCCATAACTTTGTCTGTGATATCCTGCAAATCTTTCTACAAGCATTCCTGCAAATTCTGTTTCTCCGTTTAAGAATATTCTGTCGTTAGGAACAAATACATTGTCAAATACTGTTAATGCTTCCATTCCGCCAAATTCGCTGTTTCCAACGTCTATTTCTGAGCCTTCCAATTTTCTCGTA
This sequence comes from Tissierellia bacterium, assembly GCA_012518555.1. Classification (GTDB taxonomy): domain Bacteria; phylum Bacillota; class Clostridia; order Tissierellales; family Sedimentibacteraceae; genus Sedimentibacter. The sequence goes on along the minus strand of JAAYRW010000047.1, from coordinate 305 downwards.
TCACAAGACTGTCTTCCCACTATCATAAACACACCTTCAGTATCAACTGGAATAGCAAATGATATTGCATAGTCTTTATCTTCAGGGCTTAGTGCTATAGTCGGCATTACTAATACTTCATGTGAGTTAGTAATACCTGTCTGATGAGCTTTTGCTCCTCTTACTACTACTCCATCCTCTCTTCTTTCTACTACTCTTAAATATAGATCAGGATCTTCTTGTTTACTTGGTGAAAGGGATCTATCTCCTTTAGGGTCAGTCATTGCTCCATCAACTGTATAGTCCTTTTCCTGAACTAGTTTCAT
>JAAYRW010000046.1 GCA_012518555.1 Tissierellia bacterium | reverse complement strand
TTTTATATAATTTGGATTAGCCGTATCTACAGGAACTACATAGTCGCTATCACCGTTAAGCTCTGTTTGAATTTCAATATTTGACTTTAAGTCAATAGATTTTGGAGTTTGAGAAAGTAAATCTTCATTTTTAGCCAAAGTTTCCATTTCAATATCTAAAGAATTCTGTAAGGACATAAGTTCTACATTAAAATGATTAATATAGTGACTAATAGCCCTTTCCTTTACCATTACATCCATGAATTCAATATAATTATTAAATAATGAATTAGCAAGTTCATAAGATTCTTCAGGCTTATCTGCCAATACCGTAATGGTAAAACTATTTTGTACCGTATTGGATCTAGCGTCAGGAGAATTAATGTTTATCCTTTTACCTAATCCATCTACAGTTACATCCGAGTAGCCCATATCCCTAATGGTATTAAGTAATACATCGTTACTTTTTATTAAATTTATGTACTGCTCATTTGTAGTAATAGGTAGTTTGTATTCACCATACCTAGTATGGTAAAGGTCTGGCATACTTATTACAATGTTCAGCCTTGTTTCATAAACAGGTGACAATACAAACATACTGAATGCCCCGGCAATTATGGCGGCAATCAATGTAAATGCAATTATCATTTTCTTTCTTTTCCAAAGAGCCATTACTAACTCTCTTAAATCAATTTCATCCTCATAATAGTGTACATTATTATTTTCGTTCATTATTCACTCCTCGTTAATCGTACTCACTAATAACATAGCTATTATATCAGCTGAAGAGTTTAGATTCAATGGTTATTTACGATACTTTAACTTAAGAGAAAAGAGGAAAGGACACTCCCAATCGAAGCGTCCTTTCTTATAGGTATTGTTATGCTGATAAATTTCCATCAAAGGCTTCATTATATGATTCCAAAAATTCTACTGCTTCCTTTATCATTGACGGTGTAACCTTGTATGGGTAATGTCTTACATCTATTCCTTTAAGAGATTTTTCAATCATTTTGTCAACAGCACCAATGGTACAGTGTAAATCTGCAAGCTTTGTAGGGAAACCCATGTCCTTATTGAATTTAAAAATCCTTCTAAACTCTTCTTGTTGTTTATCTACTATTAATAATATTAAAATTCCGTAGGAAACTACTTCACCATGAAGGTGTCCGTATTTTTCTATTTGTGGAATAACTGTAAACCCATTATAAACTGCATGAGCCAATCCTGTATTTAAATCTATGTTTACAAGATTTGATACGAAACCGGTAGATATTATTATTCCTAAAGTAATTTCCTCAAGTTCATGAGTTACTTGATTGTTTTCACAGTCCTTTAGAGCCTTAACTCCATATTTAACAAAAGGTTCGTTACACATTGCAGCAATGTTTACACCCATACCTTGAGTGTGGCTTAGTTCATCTCCACGACTTGATATGGAGCTTTCAAAATATTTCGCCATTGAATCTCCGATTCCTGCCCAAAAATATTTGCTAGGTGCATTTGCAATAATTTCACTGTCGATAAATATATGGGTAGGGATCTCTGGTAAAAATGAATATTCTCTTAAAGAACCGTCAGGATGATATAAAATCCCTAAACTTGTACATGCTGCACATGTGGATGCAATAGTAGGAAATGTAAAATATACTCTGTTTGTTCTTTGCGCAAGAACTTTAGCCGCATCTATAGCTTTGCCACCTCCAACGGCAAAAATTATATCTGCTTCCTGAACTTCAGTTATAGCTTTTAATCTTTCTATATTTTCTATTGATGCTTCTCCTCCATAGGGAAAGAATCCTGTAATTACAAAACTAGTTCCCTCAACTGCTTTTTTTATTTTATTTGTTGCTGCCTTTAAGGCCTGCTCTCCACCGATTACTGCAGCTTTCTTACCATACATACTACATATTTTTACTATATTATCATAAGCACTAGGACCTATAGTATAACCTGGAAAAAATTGTGTCTTCATTTTTTTACTCCTTATTTTATTTTCACTTTAATTAAATTATTAATATTCTGCTCCATCTGCAAAGGAAGCCTCTTTAATAGCCACACTTGATGTGTTGTTTTTTTCTTTTAAGAATTTTCTGTTTTTATAAACTCCTACAGTTAAGAATGGAACAATTATTATTACAATACCCAAATATCCCATGTATCCGTATCCATACTTAATTATACTGTCTAATCCAACCATTGAAATTCCCATAGATAAAATCATTATAAAGCTTGAAACCGCTATTCTTCTTATAATTACATTGTTTACACCTGCTAATACCTTTGATTTTTCAAATTTTTCTACAAAACCATAAATAGTCGTTACACCGGTTGAAATGAAACATAGGAACAAACATATATTGTAAGCCCAGAATACATAGGACTTTCCTAACTGACCTGCAACGTACAATGTAGGTAGTGTAGTTTCTCCTGCTTGCATATATTCAGTATACCATCCTAGTAGCATTATTATTGATAACACTAATGCAATAGAATTAATTATAAATGCAATCATCATAGAACGGGAAACTTCCTTAGTATTTTTTATTGATTTACCACAAGCAATCATAGTTGGAATAACTACCGACTGAAATCCTGCATATGTAAATGCATTTAGAATTCCTCTGCCTATATTTTCATTACCTGGTTTAGCAGCAAATATATTTGATATTTCCGGTAACTTTGCATTTATACCTAAAATAAATATTATCCCACATGATACCAAAATTCCTATAGACATTACTGTCGATGCTCGTGAAACCATTGTTGCCCCAAAAATTGTCATTGCCAACAACAAGGCACCAACTGTCAATACTGCATATACATACGGTATGCCGTATGTCCTGTTTAACAAAGATGCAGCGCCTGCCACTACAGCACCAACGGCACATAAAACCATGGTGTAAAAATATATATCAAATAAAAAAGATAATTTATCAAAGGGATGGTACAATGTTTGAAACAGCTCTTTGTAGCTTTTCAAACCTCTTGAATTATACATAATCATACATTCTTTAATAGTTAAAGTAAGAAGAGCCATGGCTACTACTGCCATAATTGGCGCAGTCCATCCATACTGCACATAGTACTGTGTTGCTTGATTACCGGTGGCAAATCCGCCTCCGGCATGAGAGCCGAACAAAACGCATGCAACTGCAAATGCACCTGTAAAGCCCATGTTCTTTGTTACTGATTGTTTTTGCTTTTCCATTTTCATACCTCTCATAGTTATTTTTTAATACACTTTTACCATGAGAAAGGCAATAAAAAAATCTTCCTCTCTCAGGTATTAAACCTAAGAGACGGAAGATTATAATCTTTCGCGGTACCACTCTTGTTCATTTCATACGAAATGCACCTCTTGGATACAGATTTCTCGATATCCTGCCACTTGTAACGATTGGCTTCTCGTACCCGCCTACTCAAACTTCGGCAAGTCCGCTCAAAGGCTAGTTCAGCATTACGTCGACATTGTTTCTCACCATCCAACAACTCTCTGAAATCATTGATAATGCTTACTGCTCCTTATCACTGCGTTTATGTTACTCATTAACTTGTGTATTTTTCAGAAGTATAACACTTACTTAAATTCTTGTCAATACCAAAATTGAAAAATTTTTGACGAAATTTTTTGCAAATATTTTTTTATACTAGCCTTTTTATTAATAATAATATACTGGTTTTGCCGGTTTTAGATATTAATCATCATCTACCTCAAATTCAAGAATCTTACCTGTATAAGCATCTATTTCAACTTCGTATTCTTTTCCCTTATATTTTATCTCTATTTCGTACTCATCATCATCTAATTCAAATTCTGTTATTCTTCCTCCACCTGTTAGACCGAAAGCAATATCTTTTGCTTCTTCAGCCGATATTCTTCCCTTTGAAGTATTATGCTGCTTCTTGCTTACATCTGTACTAGCCTTGTCTACCGTACTCTTGTCCACTGTGCTTTTATCCTTATAGTCATCGTCTCTTTCAAACTCTTTACCTCTTCCCGTATCTATGTTTCCTGCCGCAACTCTAAATATGTCCTCAATTGATATATTATTGTCCCTGCTGTAGTAAATAAGCTCTTTGACAGTCATGGAGCCTAGTTGTTCTGCTGTAAGGCCTCCGTCAATTTCTTGGATTTTCTGTGCTGCAAGCTGTACTCCCGTCTGTTTCTTACCCTTGTCGCTCTTTGTTATAGTTTGATTTAATACTGTTGCTTCAATCTGTTTATTCTGAAGCATAGCCGCTATTGCTTCGTTTATCTTATTAACGACTTTACTATCAACTAATTTATCCGTTACTGTTATCATAACAAAGTTGTCATCGCCACCTCGAATATGTCCTGTAAGAATCATGAGATCAACCAAATCGTTTACTGTTCTTTCTAAATTCTTATCCTTAGGATTAAAATCTTTTAGAAGTTCCTTTGCATCCTCATTTAAAGGATTGATTTCCACCACTCTGTCCAATCTGTTTGTAACTATTTCAATACTTGGATTTACATCCATTGTCAGTGAGTTTACAGGCCGTGTTACAGCGTATCCTCCTACTGCTAATGCTAATATTAAAACTGGAAGTATTAAATATTTTATTTTTCCTTTCATTTTTATTGCCTCCTTTTCCTTTCTACTAGGTTAACTTACCAAGCTCTGTTTTTATTGCATCATTTTTAAAATAATTTTTAATCATCTATTTCTATCTCAATAATCTCTCCAGTTCTTGCATCTATGGTAATTTCATATTCCAAATCCCCTACTTGGATTTCCACTTCATACTCTAAATCATCATCATCAAAATCCAAATCCGTAATCACTCCATCAGCAACAGAAAGTGCAATCGTCCTTGCCTGTTCCAGAGAAATCAATTCCGGCTCTGGCTCATATTCAGGTTCTATTATAGGTTCAGTCTGCAGGTTTTTAATTTTGTCAAAGTCTGAAGAGTCAATTATCTTATCCAATTCAATACCCATACCCTGACTTAAGCTTACAAGTTCCTCGATTCCTAAATCTACCAGATCTTCTGTCTGTAAGTCTGGATTTAGAATAATAAGATTTCTGATAAAGGTCATTTTACTTACTGAAATTCCATACTCTTTTGCATATCTTTCAATAGTTGAGGTGTTACTAAGTTTCTGGGAAAGAATTATAGGCTCCAATTCCTTTGCCTGAAGATATTGGTGAATGCTTTTATCAAGATTTTGTTTTTGTTGCTCTGCCTTACTGTCATTTTTGTTATAAACTGAAAGAAGCAAAAATTCGTGTTCCTTGTCTATATAGCCTTCATCCAACATTCTGTCTAAAACGTCCTCTGTTACCTGGTACATTGTTTTTCCTTTATACTCTAAATCTTTTGTAACTGTAGTACCATCTGTATTATATGCTGTTAAGTCTATAACTTCGTCTTGTCTATTCGTAACTATTTCAATACTTGGATTAACATCTAAATATACCTTGCTGTCTGGCATACCCCTCTGGAAATACCAACCGAAAAATCCAATAAACAATGCCGCAGCAACTGATGCGTAGGGCATTACTTTTCTAAATGAATTCGTCCTTGTGTTCTGCATAGTAATATGGTCATGTTGTAGCATCTTCGTCCTTGGCTCTTCCTTAATTTTTTCTAAAATATCTATAGGTGCCTGATTTATGGATTTTTTTAAACTACTTAAAATCTGCTTTTCATTCATGGACTTTCCTCACCTCTTTCCAAGTATTTTCTAAGTTTTTTAAGAGCTCTGTGGTATTTTGACAAAACAGTAGACAATTTTAGCTCTAAAGACTCTGCAATTTCCTTATGCTTCATGCCGGATATTGCATATAGCATTACAATCTCCCTTTCCTCTTGGGACAACAAGGTCAAAACTCCTTCAAGAACTATCCGGTCCTCTACATCTGTAACATAAGAGAACTTTTTGTCATTTGCAACCTCCTCCGGTTCCAAAGGTATACTCCTTTTCTCTTTTACAGTATTAGTATAGTGAAGATTCTTAGCAATTGTAAACATCCATGCCAAAGGCTTCCCCATTGGTTTATACAAATGCGCCGCTGAAAGAATCTTTACATAGGTATCCTGCATAAGATCAAGAGCCTTTTGATGATCCTTCGTAAGGGAAACGGCAAATGCATACATAGTTCTTTCCGTAAGTCCATAAAGTTCATCAAAGGCATTCATTTCATCCTTTGCAATTCTATGAAAAAGATTCTCATTTATCTCTATTTTATTTCCCTGTTTCCTCGGATTATCATCATAAACAAATGTAAATAATAACATACACGGCTCCTTTAACTATATAACTAATGAATGTGCATTTTTATTGCATAAATTTTTATATTTTTTATAATTTATATCTTTATACCCAATCTATCTATATTCAAAATTAATATACGAAAAAATAGATAATTTATGTAACTATCCTTTCCGAACCCTATTCCTTTTATAAGCATATATTATAAAAGGAAGGGGGAGAAATATGGAACAATGGCTTTTAAGTTTAAGAACCGATACACCGCAAGAAGGTTTCGAGTTAGCAATTCAACTTTCTCAAAGAGGTGTTGTATATACACAGCCATCTGAAGAAATTAGGAATAGACTGCGACCACTATATTCAAAAAATGCAGACAGTCTAATAGCAGCTTCACAAATTATTGCAATAAATTTCCAAACGGTAGCTGCTGCCAATGATTATTGGAAAAACACAACTACATGAATTATTAAAAAAACAACTTGAAGAACTTTTCCTCAAGTTGTTTTTGCATAGGGCAGGCTATTTATTATATTCATAAACTTCTTTTGTAATTTCAACAAACTCTTTTATTTCTTCTCTCTTAATATTATTATGCCAAGCAATTCCATATGAAATAATTTCTTTGGTTTTTATGGGAATAAACACAAGGTCGGAATCTTCCGGACATACAAAGTTTGGCATAACTGCAATTCCTAATTCGCCTTTTATCATAGTATAACTGTTTAGACCTGAATCAGAATAATAAACGACAGCTTCTGGACAAGTGTTTTGGATATTCTTTTGTACTCTTGCCATTTCTTGCGGGCATTTTATCGGATCTAATAATATCAATGACTGTCCCTTTAAGTCAGTAATAGATATATTTTTGTAACGTGCCAATTCATGATTCTTAGGAACTACACAAACAAATTTTCCCTTGTACAATTCCCTATAACTGACATCTTTCACATTATTAATACTTTCCTTAACTGCAAATATAATATCCAAATTATCGTTTGCAAACAAATTACTTTTTTCTACAGCATCAACCATCTTTATATATAGATGAACATAGGGCATTTTTTCCTTGTATATGCTTAGTATACTCGCTAAATGTTTTACTTCTACATTGCCACCATACCCAATAGATAAACTTGCTTCAAATTCCTGAGAATAATTTTTAGCTTTTGCAACAGCCATGTTTAATCTCATTAATATATCTTGAACATCATTGCGAAAGGACTGACCGGCAGGCGTAAGCTCTACATTATGTTTCGACCTAGTAAATAGTTTTAATCCCAATTCATCTTCTAATGTTTGTATTTGATGGGTTACGGCAGGCTGTGTTATATATAAATTTCGTGCAGCTCTGGTAAAATTCAATGTATTACTTACCTCAATGAAACTTTCCAATTGTTTTATATTCATTTATCACTCCGTAATAAAAATTATTTATTAATTATAACATACTTAAATAACAACTTCTATAATAATTTGTTATAATATAGTTAATAAAACAACAAAATTTGAGAGGAGATAATAAAATGGGATTAAGTCGTCGTGATTTTATTAAGGGTGCTGCAGCAAGCGCAGTGGGAATAAGTTCTATAGGATTTTTGGCAAGCTGTGCAGCAGGTACAAGTACAGCTGATACAAGTTCAAATGGAAATGATTTATCAAATTCCGAACCGGAGAAAATTGAAAGCTGGGATATACCTCCTGAACCAATAACCGATTTCAAAAAGACTTTAGATACTGAAGTCTTAATTGTCGGAGCCGGTAACGGAGGCTTATTTGCAGCTTGCTCAGCAGCAGAAAATGGTGCCAAGGTAACGGTTATAGAAAGAAATGCCATGATTGGAACGGGACGAGGGTGGATTGGAGCAATAGGTAGTAATTTACAAAAAGAAGCAGGCATAGAATTGGACAAGTTTGAAATTATAGAAGAAGCATGCAAATATGCATCCCACAGGGTTGACCAAAAATTAATTAAATTATGGGCAGATAACAGTGGTGACATGATAAACTGGTTAGAGGGTATAGTCAAAGATCAAGGTGCCTACGTTATGGCGGAAACTGATTCAGGAGAAAATAAAGGTTATTATAAAACCTTTCCCATCCAACATAATGTTCAGAATGAGGAAAAATCAATATATGTAACGGAAATTTTGAAAACATACGCTGAAAGCCTCGGTGTAGAAATACTTCTCGAAACACCAATGGTTCAACTTATCAGGGAAAACAACGAAGGAAGAGTAACAGGTGCTGCTGCGAAAACTGGAGAAGAATACATTAAAATAAACGCTTCAAAAGGAGTTATCTTGGCTACAGGGGGATATTCAGCGAATTTGGATATGCTTAAAACTCTTAACCCCTTAGCTTATAATAGCTGTACGGCTACCGACAGTCACGCGGGAAGTCAGGGAGATGGCATAAAAGCAGCAACATGGATAGGGGCTGCAAAGGATGATGTTCCTACAGTTATGATTTTTGATAGAGGAGGATGTCCTCCGGATGCAACAACCGGCGGAGATCTAAAACAAGGAATGATGACTCACATAGGCAGTCAACCTTTTCTTAAAGTAAATAAAAAGGGTGAAAGATTTGTTAATGAATCCATTCCCTATGATTTTATGATACATGCAGCTACTTTGGAACCGGAAGATACATATTGCATGATATGGGATTCTGATTGGAGAGAACATACAAGACAATTCCGCACTATCGGGTGTTCCCGAATTCAATATAGTCCTTCGGGAAGTAAGCTGATGTTGTTCGACGAGGAAGCAACTGAAGGATTCCACCAAGAAGTATTGATGCCAAGAGGAATTGTAGTAGAGGATGAAACTTTAGAAGGTTTAGCAGATAAGCTGGGCATACCGGCTGATAATTTAGTTGCGACAGTTAATCGCTACAATGAATTATGTGAAAAAGGTTATGACGAAGATTTCGGGAAAGAATCTTATCGTATGTTACCATTGACAAAGCCTCCTTACAGAGCTGCAACAATAGGGGGACAGTTATTATGTACTTTAGACGGCTTAAGAATAAATACTAATCTTCAAGTATTGGATAAATCACACAATCCAATAGATGGATTATACGCAATCGGCAATGACAGCGGTGGTTTCTTCAGCAACAATTATCCTGAGTTATTAGTTGGAATAGCCGCAGGGCGAACAGATACATTTGGATACTTAGCCGGACAAATTGTAGCCAGTTTATAACTTTTATGAAAATTAATAGTAAGTAACTATCAAAAGCATTTAGGATTACCTAAATGCTTTGTTGTTTTCTATTTAATTATTCATAACAAGTCGCCCTGAAACTTTTCCTTCTCTTAAAAGGTCAAGTCCTTCCGGAACCGGTAAAATCTACTATTACATCAAGACCTTCAAAACTCAAAGTAATATTTAAATACAGCCTTATCTACATTGCTGCCAACTATTGATTTTATGCTCTTTATATAATTTATAGTGACACTTTCATCGTATCTTATAAAATAATCCCACTTATTAATTAGAGTAGAATCAAAATGAAAGAAACTGAATTGAAAAAAATTACTTAATGTTTCTAAAAAATCTATTTTTTCACTGAAGGTACAATCTATTTTTACTGTCAAATCTAAATTTCTCACATAAGAAATCAATATAATTTGAAATATAATGTGCCAATTCATTTTTGTAATAGAATTTTCAATTCTTGCATATTTGAATAAATCTAAAACTATACTCATATCTCCATTAAGAGAAAAATCATCATCTAGTAAAAATATTCTTTCAATTATTATATAGTTATTTTTCGCAAATGAATATAAGTCTTCGTAGGATGACATAGAATGAAAACTTATATAATCATCAATAATTTCCACTGCTTTATCATTTGTCAATTGACTATGCTCCATATCCAGTTTCATATAGGAAAAACACCGTTTTCTATGCCCTAAAGGAGTACAGCCATACCATCTTTTAAAGTGGTTATAATAGTACTTAGGATCCGAAAAGTTAAGTTCCTCCGCGATAGAAACAATATTCATATTGGTGGTAAGTAACTTAAATTCAGAAGCTATAACTTTCTCAAAGTATACTCTTTCCGTAAAACTAAAGTCGCATAGTTCCTTCCAAAAATGCGAAAAATAATTTTTCGATATATATTCCATTGATATAATAGTATCTAATGTTATTTTTTTATTAACATTATCTTTAATATATTTTACTATCCTATGGTATCTGTCCAAACTTTCTTTTTTAATTTTTCTTGTTTTTAAAAATTGAAGCCAGTTAAAGTCATTTACCATTGACTTAACAATTTGTTCTATATAAAAATTTGAAATTTTAGCCAATGATTCATTATTAGAAATAGCATCTACTATTACACCTATAAGTTTATTCCTGAACATTTTTTTGTGAGATTTTTTTCTTAAATTGTAATTATCACTTTCAATTTCTTTATACTTTCTAGAATACATATTACTTCTAAAGTACATATATTTAATATCTTCATACTTTTTTTCAAAGAAATTTAGATTTATATAGATGCTTGCAACAACTGCTTCTTCAGAACTTTCTATAAAATGAAAAGATTTATTGTTAATAAAAACAAAATCATTTTCCTTTACTAAAATTCTTTCATAATTTGTTGCAACATTAATTGTTCCTTTGATTGGAATTAATATTTCCGTAACATCCTGGTGCCAATGAATGGGATACCTCTTTATGGTCTGTATCTTCATAGAAAAAGGCTCTTCATTAAAGAATATTACTTCTTTTTTTATAGAACTGTTTATCTTATATTTATCGGATTTTTTCATGTTAACAACCCTTTATTTAAATTTTCATCAACTTTAAACAAAGTATACCAGATAACCCCTTCACTCTCAACTGTTTATCCTTAATTTCAGCCACTATAAGACATACAGCACAGTAGAAACTCAGGTTTATATAATAAATTGACGGCTAAAGGTAAATCCTTTAACCGTCATTCTTATACTATATTAACTTTTGCTTCATTAGGAAAACTTTAATAACAATTGATCTAATACCTTATTTAAATCCTCAACTATTCCAATATCTGAAATTTCAAATATAGCTGCTTTTTCATCGTTATTTACACTAATTATCAAACCGGAATCCTTAATACCGCAAACATGGTGAGTTGCTCCCGATATACCAAAACCAATATAAACCTTCGGTCTTACTGATTTACCGCTGGTTCCAATCATTAAATGTTCACCTGGGGCCCAACCTTCATCTACTACAGGGCGTGTACATGCCACTGCTCCACCGAATAATCCCGCTAATCTTTCTAACTTCTCCCAGTTTTCTTTATTACCTAAGCCAAATCCTCCACAAAAAACTATTTCTGCCTTATCTAGAGGTACACCTTTTATCTCTTTTTTATTAAGACTTATAGCTTTAAGAGGAAGGTTTTCGGTATTTATGTTTACTTCAACCTTTTCTACTAGCGGTTCTCTCTCTTCTTCTTCACCTTGAATGAAAATACCAGGCTTAACACTGGCCATCTGGGGACGTGTATCTGGGCAAAGAATCTCCCCAACTATCTTACCTCCAAAGGATGGTACCGTAGCAACCAACTTGCCATCCTTGTTAATATTCATATCAATACAGTGAGCTGCAACTCCAGTCTTTAATTGAGCTGCAATTGTTGGGCAAAGTTCAGAGCCGATTGCAGTAGCTCCAAAGAGGAAAATGTCAGGATCCTCTTCTTTTACTAACTCTGTTATTATGGGGGCATATATTGACGGATTATATAACTTTAGTTCTTCTGATTCAGCTAAATACACTTTATCTGCACCATATTTTCCCAAGCTTTCTACTAAAGATTCTACATTGCATCCTAAAAGTACAGCGGCTATTTCTGTTTCTCCAGCCATCTCCCTCGCCAACTCTTTTGCCTTTGTCAAAAGTTCCAAAACTACTCTATCTAAAGAACATTCCACTTGCTCGGCAAATACCCATATTTTATTCATCCTCGGACACCTCCTCAGAACCTATTCCCTTTCCTTCAGTAATATTGATACCAGCGGCTCTCACCTTGCTTGTTAATACATCTACTACTTCTTCTAAGGAACCCTTAAGGATTTCTCCCTTCCTCTTAAGATCTGGTTCGAATATTTCCCCGGCTTTAGTAGGAGAACCGGTAAGTCCGATCCTTTCATCTTCTAAAGTAAGATCATCCCTTCCCCATATGGATATTGGTTTCTTTTTAGCCTTTATTATACCCATGGCTGAAATAAAACGTGGTTTATTAACTTCTCTTGCCACTCCCAGCAAACAGGGTAGCTTTATTTCCCAATCCATTGAACCATTTTCCACTTTTGTTTTCACTTTTAAGTTTCTTTCATCCTCTGCTTCAATCTCAAATACATTCCACAAATGCGGAATTCCCAGCCATTCACCAAGCTGTGAAGAAACTTGAGCAGTAGCTCCGTCAGCACTTTCTACACCACAAAATACTATATCGAAGTTAGCTAACTTTTCTATTCCCTTTGCCAGTGTGTAGGAGGTAGCCAAGGTATCTGCACCTCCAAATTCTCTATCTGAAAGCAAAATTGCTTCATCAGCGCCCATAGCAAGAGCTTCCCGTAAATTCTCTACTGCATTAGGAGGAGCCATAGTAACTACCGTTACCTTTCCTCCGTACAGTTTTCTAAGTTGTAATGCTGCCTCTATTCCATTCTTGTCTACAGGATTTATTATTGTGGGAATACCTTCTCGAATAATTCTCTTCGTTTCCGGATCTATACTAACCTTGTCATAATATTGAGGATCTGGAACAGGCTTTATGCAAACTACTATATTCAGTGCCATAATTTCTCCTTTCACTTATGCCTTATATGATGATAAAGTATCCCCTGCTATTATTAGTTGTTGGATATGGGAAGTTCCTCCTGACGGTATGGATGCCAAAGCATCTCTTAGGAAACGTCCTACAGGATATTCGTTGACAATTCCGTAGCCACCCATAAGATCCATAGTTCGCTTTGATGAACGGACAGCTGCTTCTGTAGCATGGTACTTCGCTATTGCAAAATCCGCTGTTGCAGGTAACTTGGCATCCTTTTTCCCAGCAGCATAGTAGAGTAACATTCTTGCTGTTTCATAATCAGTACGTATATTTGCTATTTCAAATTGTATAGCTTGTAGCTTAGATATAGGTCTACCGTATAAGATACGCTCACTAGAAAATTTAACTGCCTCTTCAACACATCCTCTTAATATTCCCACACAGATAGCACTCATGCCGGCTCTACCTACTTCACCGATACATGCCATACCTATCTTAGCTCCTGAACCAGCTTCACCTATTATATTCTCTTCCGGTACTTTTGCATCATTTAATACAACATCACCTGTTACAGAAGCTCTTAGGCCTAACTTATTCTCCTTACGTCCTTCGCTAAATCCTGGTGTACCCTTCTCAACTATAAAAGCTCCTAATAGATTTCTTCCTTTTTCATTCTGACCTGTAACAGCTGTTACAACATTCACATCAGCATGGTGATTAGTTATGAAACATTTACGCCCATTTAGTAGCCAGTGTCCATCAACTAATTCTGCTGTAGTCTTTTGACCTGCAAAATCCGAACCTCCTCCAGGCTCTGTAACTGATAATCCGCATAACTTAGTTCCTTCACAAAGTTCCGGCAAGTATTTTTGTTTCTGCTCCTCACTAGCAAAATCTAAAATAGCAGCCATTCCTAAATGATGTGTCATAAGAGCTATACCCAATCCTGCAGAATGCCTGGATATTTCTTCTAAGCATATTGCCCTTTCCACATGGCCCATTCCTGCTCCGCCGTATTCTTCTGGAACAAATATTCCATTTATACCTAATTCACCCATAACAGGAAACAGTTCCATAGGGCAATAATCCTTTTCATCCCACTCAGCTGCCTTTGGGGCTATCTCTGTTTCCACAAACTCTCTTACTGCCTTTCTTAACAACTCTTGTTCTTCTGTAAATTTAAAAAACTGCATATTTATCCTCCTAATACATTCTTTATTATATAGATATTATCTTAAATCACAATACTTTTCTAATTCCCAGTATGCTTCTGGAAATTGTGGTTTTGCATTTATTGCTGCAAAAGGTGTAGGAATCCTTGCAACTCCACCCTTATGTGTTTTTTCAAGGCCTTCTGCTAAATCTTCAAATTTAGACTTTGGCATTGAAAATGCTAATTCATCATCTGTAGTAACTGCAAACACTCGCTCTCCACCACCGGGAATTATTACATTACAACGATCCTCTACAATAGGAACAACTACTTGCCCTCCACACGCTATACGACCTGCGAACCGCGACTCAATATATCCACCCTCTTTATAAAGTGCACCTTGAACCAACCTAGTTATTTGCGCTGCATTACCATATACAATTATTACATCCGGATCAAATTCAGCCAAATGCAATGGAGCAACAATTATACAGTAAGTATGAGCTGTTGGCATTTTAGGAGTAGATTCCTGTGTTTTTTTACCAGCTTCCATATTTTCTACATATAAGGGATACACCATAGACCCATCCTTCATAAAGTCAGGCTCTTCTTTGTATCCGAGAGCAATCTGTGCTAAGCCACAAGCTTGATCTTTCTGATAAAGCGCCACCGGCCACCCAAATCTTCTTGCCATACTTACAGCTTGACAAAATGCAACTGGATGACCAAGATTTTCTGTCGGTACTCTCATTTTCTGTGGCAAAGCTTCCCCTTTTGCTAATAATTTCACCGCAACAGGAAATGTATAGGGCCTTATGTACTTGTTTATACTATTATTCATATAATTGCATATTTTACTCATTACTACCTCCATATTAAGACAAATAATTCAATCAATTTACCTAAAACATTTTCTCAAATTCGATAACTTATTATAGAATTCTTCCGACCTCTAAGCCTTTCCTCACTCCTCTTCTTTTAAATTCAATTAGACTTGTATATATTATCATAAACACCACAGCCATTGCAATGCAAATAATCAAATTCAGATTGTTATATTTTAAACTCAATAAGATCAGTCTGGGAGTGAATGATAGTATAAAAATATTGTTCTAATGAAAAATAAGACGAACATTTCAATCTGGTAAATTTCCATTGGAATGTTCGTTTTGTCTTATATTATTATATTAATTAATACTTTATTTTGCATGCAGAATTTTTTCTCTCTTTATCATCTTAATCATCTTTTTCAAATTCTAAAACTTCGCCCGTATAGGCATCTAATTCAATTTCATATTCATAACCATCTGCAACTATCTCGATTTCATATTTATAATATCCATCGTCTTCGTCCAATTCAAAATCAACAATTTTTCCATTTGCCAAACCCAATGCTATTTCCATTGCCTTTATATTACCTATGAGATGTCGACTTTCGTTGTCGTCATCATTGTCATCGTCATAATCATCATCTACAGGCAGTGGCTCTACTATAGGATTTGTTATCCTTTCATCATTTCCGCTGTCTATTATCTTTTCAATATCTATTCCAATATCATTGGATATTTCAATTAATCGACTTAAAGATAAATCAACAAGTTCTTCAGTTTTAAGTTCAGGGTTTAATATTATCATATTTCGAATAAAAGTCATCTTTCCGACGGATACTCCATATTTCTTTGCAAATTCATCCACAGTATTGCTCTTATCTATGGATTGAGATAGCAGTATAGGATTCTTGTGATTATCATCAAGCTTTTTATGAATTGTATCGTTTATTTCCCTAACCTGTCTTTTGCTTTTTTCCAAATCCTTATTATATACAGACAAGAGCATTACATCATCATCTTCAGATATATAATTATTATCTATCAAAGAATCAACAATCTCCCCTGTAACTATTTCAATTTCTTTCCCTTTAAATTCTATATCCTTAACTATCTCTGCTGCTTCATCATTTATCGGCAATAATTTTATTACATCATCTCTTCTGTTTGTTGTAATCTGAACACCTGGATTCACATCTATATAAATTTCACTATCAGGGAGTCTAAATTGGAAAATATTAAACATAAACAGGAACACTGCTGCCGCCGCGGCAAAGGACATAATAGATTTAAGAGTTGTTTTGGATGACTTGCTTTCTTGTCTTGTTATATCATCATGTTTAATCATCTTTACCACTGTTTGATTTTTAATATTGTCTAATATATCAATAGGTGCTTGATCAACACTATTTTTAATATGGTTCAAAATTTCTCTATCATTTAAATTCTTCATATCCTTCACCCCCTTCTATAAGATGTTTTCTGATTTTCTTTAATGCTCTATGATATTTTGATAGTGTCGTAGATAGTTTAAGACCAATGCTTTCAGCAATTTCCCTGTGCTTAAGACCGGATACCGCATATAGCATCACTATTTTCCTCTCCTCTTGGTCTAATATTTTTAAAACTGTTTCAAGAACTATTTTATCGTCATTATTAGTGATATAAGAAAATTTTGCATTATTAGAAATTTCATCAGAATCTAAATATATTTCTTTTTTACCTTTTCTTAAATTTGATAAATGTAAGTTTTTAGCTATTGTAAATATCCAGGCTAAGGGCTTACCCTGTGGTTTATATAGGTGCGCTGAAGACATAATCTTAATATAAGTCTGCTGCATTATATCCAAAGTTTCATCATGGTTTTTTACAATAGACAATAGATATGCATAAAGAGTTCTCTCCGTAAGATGGTACAATTCTTCCAAAGCCTGCATATCATTATCTGCAATACGCTTAAAGAGCTTTTCATCTATATTATTTTGTTTTAAATTATTTGGCTCATCATTCATCACCATGGTAAATAAAAGCATTTTAACAACTCCTCATTTAGATAACGCAATTAAAGTAGATTTTATTGCATACATTTAATTTTTTTTATAATTAGTTCTATTATGCCAGTTTCTCATTAAATCAAACAATAATATAAGAATTGATTACCCTCTTATCTACAAAAATAAACTTCTCAAACAAAGAATAAAAAAGAACATTCAATCTAGTTAATTTGATTGAATGTTCGTCCACTTCTATCTATACCCTACCCACCACTGTAAATTTGATTGTAAAATGTGTTTTTATTATAGTATTTCAACCTTTGAATCTAATTTATATATTACGTTTTTACGTTCAACAATTATAGTAGTTTTTTTGCTCAATTCTTTATCTTTTCGTATAGATAGTAACAACTCTCTGTTTGGATTGATAGCTACAGGATTGCCAACCATTTTAAGCATTGAAAAATCCCCAGTCGTATCACCATATGCATAGCTATTTTTTAGATCAACATTATATTTTTTTATCAAATTATTAAGCTCTCTCTGTTTGCTTTCAGAATCCCACATTTTTACTATTTCACCAGTGAACTTATTTTGAGAATCAACCTTGTAGATACTACCTCTGTACTCTGTTGCCCCATACTTTTCAGCCATTCTGGATACCAAGAAATCGGGACTTCCGGAAATAAAAAAAATTTTATGGTTTTGCTTTTTATGATATTCAATTTGATTTCTAGAATATTTATAGACCATGTCTCCATTGGATTTTATAACATGATCAGCAATATATTCAATATAAGATTTATCAAAACCTTTAAGCTCATCTAAATAAACACCTGCTAAAATTTCCAAGTATTCCTCAAAATCCCCATACCTTTTCTCCCACTCTAAATACACCTTTTCTACCTTGGTATACCAAACTACAGGATCTATTACTTCAAAGGTTATTAACTTTTGGAAATGTTCAATCATCAATGAATTTCTAAAAATTGTACCATCAATATCAAAAAATGCACACTTGGTCTTCACATTATCTACACCTATTATAATACCTTCTTCACCAGAATCTTTTGAATTTCTGAAATATATAATGTATGGAAATCATTATTGGGGTAATTTTCTGCTACCAACTCTTTGTCAATAAAGGAATCAGCTTCAAACTCCTGTGCATATAGTTTCTTGCATATAATTACAATTTCAGATTCTTCAAAAAATGGCGTGTTTTTATAGCTCCCCAAAGTTAAATCAGTTTTAGACAATTTGTCTTCATCCCTGCCTGAAACAGAACCGATATACGATAATTGTTTTTTATATTTCTCATGGAAAAAGCATAAAGAAAAAGTATGGCTATTATCTATAAATTCCTTTGTATAGCGCTGAGGTCTTAATACTATGTAAGCAACATTTTTGTTCCACATGACACCAAGGCCACCCCAGGAGGCTGTCATTGTATTTACATTATTATCCTTTTTTGCAGTTACCAGCATCCAGTCCTTTCCTATAAGCTGAAACGGACTTTTGTTTAATTCCCTAGGTCTTATTTCTGTAAAATTATCCAAACTCAATAAATTCTCTCCTTTCGTCGCTTTATCAATTTATAAGATATAAGCATATATAATATATTATTACCAATCCAATTTATTATAACATTTTTCTACTTTCAAGAATCTTTGTTAAGAATAGCTCAGCATATTTCTACCAAGCATTCATTTCTTCTTCAAAGTCAATTCACTCCAAACTTGTAATAATTCCATGCTTAGCAGCATTGGCATACATTTCGCGAAAAGCCGCCTTTGCACCCTCCCCAAAACTCAGCGGAAACGTACCAATAAAGCTATCATAGATAATCTTACCTTTGAAGGGAAGCAAAACAGTTTCAATTTGCGTGGGCAAGTTTTGCCTCAATGTAGTTGCTACTGAATCACTTATTCCTTTTATACCGTAAAGCCTATCTTCGCCTTGGTCATTTGGAGCTATTGCAACAGCGTACTCTGCTTGATATTCTAAAATGAGAAACATTCCCTTTTTATAGTTTGTTCTCCACAACTTTAAAATATCAATTTTTTCTTGCGTCAGTTGGGCGGTATTGATATATTCATCTATTAACTCTGGCTCTTCCCACAGCACTTCTCTTACTTTGAGTATCATCGTATCGCTGACAGTATTAGGAAATTCCGGCTTAATTTTGACTTTAATTACTTTTATACGCTCATTAACAAATCCCATAAGACCAAACCAGGTTTCAAAGAAAAGTATTCGCTCTTCAGAACTTAACTGTGCACTTTTGGTATCATCCAGCTTAGCACAGCACTTTTTATATTTTTTACCGCTTCCACATGGACAGGGGTCGTTACGCCCTATCTTCTTCCTTCTTTCTATTGTTGGAAACTCGATAATTTTTTTATCCTCTTTAGCAAGAATTTCATGGAGTTCTGATGGTGTGTACCCATTATTTTCCCAGATTCTCGTATTGTTTTTAGCAAACATAATAAGATCCATAAACTGTTGAAACTGATTTTCATTACTAAATATAAGATTATATCTATCTAAAATAGATGCTAATTCACTTATTCCATCTCCATAAAGTATATAGTCTTTTACTTCTACATAACATTTCCGTATATTCCTGTGATCGTCGAAAGTCTCCAACATGAAACGGCCTACATTATTCAGATGGCCATTATCTATATAATATTCACTAACATACATTAGAAATTCATTTTTTTCAGGTATGTATCGGGGTTTGTCTCCTTGCTGTCTTAGCAAATACTCAACCGCCTCAAAATTCTCAAAAAACGCATAGTGTACGAGATATTCTTTGTAAAAACAGTACCAGCCGTCTTTTAGCACAAGTGGCAAAAGAAGAATATAAACTTCTTCATATGTAGTCTGTTCAAGGTTTTGTTCATTAAAAATATCAACTAAGTCTACACGTCTAATAATACCATATAGATTTACTGCAGCCTTTGCATAGGAATCAAGCAACTTACGGACAGGTGACCTTCCATAAGGGCAACGGACAACATCCGACTTTCTATTGTATAAATCAAAAATTTCCTTTTCTTTTTCTTCAGTCATATATTTCACTCTCCCTCAATTCAAAATATTGCTCCTTACTAATACCGATATTTCTGTATGTTCTAATAATGTTTTTGCCAGCACTCATAACATATTTCTCCTGAGCTATTAAAAAGAAACTAATGCTTTTTATTTTTCCTATAATATTTTTTACGTTTTTTCTGAGAGTTAGTCTTTATATTTTTAACTGTTATATTATTTGTATTGGAGTTATTTGTTTTTAAGGAAACCCACATTGAAGTTCCTCCACCATCTGACTTAGTACTAATTTCTAAGAAATCAAATTTCTTTAGAAATTTAGATAGTTTTGTATCCCCATAATTTCTTACATCAAAATCCGGATATCTTTTTACTAACTTGCTTCCAAGTTCACCCATGTGCATATTTTGGTCATCATTATCAGCTTCATTCATGATTTTTATTATTGCAGATTTGATTGTAGATATATCAGTCATATTTTTTGGGGCTTCGCTCTTTTCTAACTCTTGGTTTGATGTAATCTCTAAGCTTCCTTCAGATCTTATATTGTCAACCTTATCATTTTCAATATCTTTATTTGTTTTTGTTTCAATGCTTTTCTTTTCTGTTTCAGCTATAAGATCTAAAAATTTAAATTGATTACATGATGCTATAAATGGTTTCGGAGTTTTTCTTTCTCCCATTCCAAGAACAAGCATTCCCGATTCCCTAAGCCTTGATGATAATTTCGTAAAATCGCTGTCACTTGACACTATGCAAAATCCTTCAACATTACCTGAATAAAGTATATCCATAGCATCGATTATCATAGCGGAATCAGTTGCATTTTTCCCAACTGTATAACTGTATTGTTGAATTGGAGTTACTGAGTATTCTAACAATACATCCTTCCAGGATGATGCGTTAGGCTTTGTCCAATCACCATATATTCTTTTATAAGTTGCTACACCTGAATTAGAAACTTCTTCTAATATGTATTTGATATACTTTGCTGAAACATTATCTGCATCTATTAATACAGCAAATCGCTTTTCCTGAAGCATTATTTTTCTCCTTTTCTCATTGTCCACTGAATATACTATATTATTATATATCATTTTAGTCAATAAATGTTTTCCAATACATGCCCCACAACAGAAGAGCCAAACATCCACAGTAAAAACTATAGGTTTTTTAAAGCTTTTGTGATATAATCTGTATTTGAGTTAAGATATATTACTGTTTTCAGAATTACATTAGCAAAGAATTATATAGTTTAATTTAAAGGTTAACTATAGCAAATTTGGAGAAGTTATGAAAAACAATATGACAGAAGGCAATCTATTTAAAGCATTGCTGTATTTTACTATGCCCCTTATTATATCGGGGTTTTTACAACAAATGTACAACATTGTTGACTCAATAATCGTAGGAAATTTTGTAGGCGAGGCAGCATTAGCAGCAGTGGGTATCTCTGCACCTGTTTTAAACATAGTTATTTTTATTACGACAGGATTTGTTTCCGGTTATACAATATTGCTTTCCCAGCATTACGGTGCAAAGGACTACAGTCAAATAACAAAATTATCAAGTACTATTTTTTCATTCTTAGCATTATCCGTTACTCTTGTTGCTATTCTTGGTTTTATATTCATAGATAAAATATTAATCCTATTAAATACACCTGTTGAAATAATAAAACCAGCTTATGATTATTTGTCTATAATATTTTTAGGTGTACCCTTTTTAGTTCTTTATAACTTATTTAGTGCAATGTTAAAAGGAATTGGTAACAGCAAGACTCCATTGCACTCAATTATACTATCAACTTTAATAAACATAGTTTTAGACTTAGTATTTATAAATATTTTTAGATGGGGTGTGAAAGGTGCAGCTATAGCAACTGTTATAGCTCAAGTTTCTTCCTGTCTATTTTTAATTGTTTCTATAGCCAAACACCAAGTTTTAAGAATCTATATCAAAAAAGAATTCATAAAATTGGCTGTCTTAACTGATATTTTAAGATTAAGCCTACCACTTGTAATACAATCTACCGTAGGATCTTTTGGAATGCTGTTTTTACAGAAAATTATGAATTCATTTGGAGTAGACGTTGTAACTGCTATAACTACAGCCTATAAAATTGATTCACTAACAATACTTCCACTTATAAATCTTTCATCTGCTATTTCTATTTTTACTGCCCAAAATATAGGGGCAAACAATATGACTAGAGCAAAGGAAGGTCTTAAAAAAGGAATAATCATTTCACTGGTAGTTTCAATTTCAGTTACTACAATTCTTGTTCTTGGCGGTTGGAATTTTATGAAATTATTCGGTGTTTCTGATGAAGTTGCTAATATCGGGCAAAGATTTTTCTATACTTTAGCCTTTTTCTACCCGATACTAGGTATAGAACACTCAATATATGCATTCTTACAAGGAAATAAAGATGTTATATTTACTTGTATAAGCTCAATGTCCTCCCTAATACTTAGAGTTATTATGTCATATACATTAGCTACCCTAGTTGGTCCTGATATTATAGCCATAAGTGAAATATCTGCTTGGGTTTTTGCAGCAATATTGTGCTTTGCTAGATATAAAAGCAATAGATGGAACCATGCTAGCTAATTACTATATCGTCCATTGATTGTGAATTATACCGACTAATTTCCAATTACCTTCATATTCTTCAAATACCAATCTAAGGCTTTGCCAATCAAGACCCCCGAATTCAGGATTAACTTCCGGTATATAATATTCAACAACAATTGGATTCTTATATATCTCAAATTGATTTTCGTTCATATTACCATCGCTTAACACTTCATTGTATCCAATTTCGGCAGTGTGCATAAAGTCTTGGGAGTATATGAACTTTTCATAATATTGGCTTGGAGTTAATTTAATTTCATCTCCAATGCCATCGTAATACCCCCAAACATATAAACTTTCATCATCAAAGAAGCTTTTCATATCTTCTTTATTAAAAATGATATCACTTTCTATTGAGACTGTCGTATAAGGGGTAAATCTAACACCCTTAACCGGATGTACATAATTTGAAATAACTGGATCCTTATCTTTAATCGCAACTATCAACTCATATGCTATCTTTTCAATAATCTCCTTGGCAACTTCAGATTTAATAATACCTTCTTCATTTAAGTCACTATCACTCAAAGAAAAGTCAACACCCGGGCTAGAATCCTCAGTTAATATGGGGGTTATATTTTTTCCAATATGAGGGATTGCTATGACCAAACTTACAGCAAGAGTTAATATAATCTTTCTAAATAATATATTCATTTGGCACCTCGTGTAGTTTTTTCTGCCTTTATATAGACGCATTTCAAATCAATTTGTTCCATAAGAGCTAGCTCTTTCTCTTCCTTGAATTTGAACATACATTACTAAGCTTTCTATGCTATAATTATTTAAAAACAACTCTGGAGAAGCAAAATAATAAAATTTATAGGCAAAGAAGCCCATGCAGGTGCCGAGCCATCCGAAGGTATAAACGCTCTAAATGCTGCCGCCCTTTCATTGATGGCAATCAACCCTAAAGAGAGACCTTCAAAGTGGGGCATTGAATTTTGGAATAATTTTTCAAACTAATAAGAGCGCAATGAAAAACTGCTATATACTCTAATTGAGTTATAGCAGTTTTTCATTTTTTAAACAAGTCTGCTTTATGATATTACTTTATATCTAATTTCTCTTTAATAGCCGCTTGTAATAGCTGTGAAAAATTCAAATTATGTTCCACTCCAATATCATTTATCCATTTAGGAATAGTAACGGTTTTCTTTATAGATCTATTTTCCATTTTATCTCTAACGGGGATCATCCATACATCTACTAACGCAATTGATTCATTTTCATTTAGGCTTATATCTGACAATACGGAAGCTTCCGGAATCCTTACTCCATCCTGCTCCATATCATATAAACATAATTCTAAAACATCTCTTGCACTATCTATAGCATCCTCTAAATTTTCACCAAATGTAAAACAATTTTCTAAATCCGGAAACCTAACTGTATAAGAATCATTTTCAAGCCTAATTATGGCAGGATAAATATATCTGTTTTTCATAACCATAGACCTCCAATACATATTATATAAATTAAAGAGGCGAGGGATTAAAACTTAATCCCTGTAATCTTTTCAATGCTTTTTAAAGTTCCTAAAGGAATGTCCTTACTGGTACACTTAACTGGACATATTTTACCTTCAGAATTAGCATAGATTTCATGAGAGCCACTTGTTCTTTTAAGTTGCCACCCATTTTGTCTTAAGATTTTAACAACATCTTTATAAGAATAAGCCATATGACACCTCAAGATTAGTATTTCCTCTATTAGGTAGTTCCGACCACTATATACAATCTATAAAAGGTATAACTTATTCTCATCATAATTATATACGTGTTTTTTATACGTGTCAATGATAATTGTATGCTTTTTTGATTTTTTTATTCATAAGAATTTCTCCTATATTGTTCAGCATTTTGCAAGTCTTCTATTGAGTCTATTTCAAACCAGTCTGTCGGTTCGATCTTACTAATTTGAATATTAAAATCTTCAAGATTATCCTTTACTAAATCATCCCAAAACAAATTCTCAAAGCCATCCTTCTTTACCATAGCTTCAAGTTTTTCTTTTATCTTATTACCGTCTTCCCCTGTCCAGTAAGATACTCCTGACATTATATAATCACTACCACTAGCTATTTTTATATTAATAATTTCATTTAGATGATTATGTTCTAAAATCCATTCATTAGTAAAACCTTCTTTTTTTCCTGCAAAGTAAGTTGATTTAACTAATTCAGACTCCAAAAAATTTCTAGTCAAGTATACATCTCCCTCAAGTACATAGGAATTTTGCAAGTAATCTTTTACTAGATACATTGTATATCCATTGTTATATACACTATATTTATCATTAAATATAATATTAACGCCATATTTATCGATCAAATAATTGAACTTCTCATTTAAATATCCTGTTACAATTATTATATCTTTTATTCCTATTTCATTTAAAAACTTTATCTGCCTTTCTATTATCGGTTGGCCGTTTACTTTAACAAGGGATTTAGGTGTATCATTTGTAAGCGGCCTAAGTCTTGTCCCCATACCTGCCGCTAGTATAATAGCATTCATCTGTTACCTCCTTATTTTTGCCTTATGTTTTATTTTGCTAAAGTTTCTAATCCCCCTCTTATACCTGTCAAGAGAATAATCATTAAGTTCCTTATCTCCACAGCTAATTTTAGATAAGGCCCACATACTCCAGTACATATCCATAAGTACTTTTAGTAGATTCATTTTCTCTAACTCTTCCTTTAGTGGTTTTCTTCCAAAATATTTGTTGTAAAATAATTCCTCTTGATTTTCAGAATAGTCACATTCTAAAGCTATTGAAACTAGGTCCCATAATCTATCATAGTTTGCACTATACTCCCAATCGATAAGATATATTTTTTCTTTTCCTTTAATAAAGTTTTCCGGCCAAGGGTCTAAATGGCATGGAACATATTCTAATGATAAACTTTGTAGCTTATCTTTTAAATAAATTACTACACTATCTAATTCTTTATAATTTTCTAATAAACTGCTGTCCTCACTAATGACAGTCTTCTTATATTCTTCTATCTCTTCAAAAGGATCGAAATCTTTATAAAATTGTTTTTCACTATTATGCAATGCGTTAAGGGCATATGCTATTAGCTCCATATTATCTTCCCGCTTTGCTGTTGTAATATTTAGGGTCTCTGCATCTTCAATATATTCTGCAATTTTAATACCGGATACTTTATCAAAATAAATCGTATTACAATCTAAACCTATACTATGGGCTATTCGAGAATTTTCTAATTCACTATCTCTATTTACAGATTCATTGGATCCTTTTCCAGGTAATCTGAAAACAAAGTCCTTCAAATTTGTGTTAATTCTATAATTATCATTATTCATTCCACCTAATTTTTCTATAGGAGATTTTATTGTATATTTTTCTCCTAATATATTGGATACTAATTGAATAATGTATTTTTCTTTAAATTCAGATTTTCTCCTTTTTAACTTAGGATAAATATAGTATTTTAATTTTTCGTAATCTCTTTGACAATCTATATCACTCCATACTAAATCATCTATTTTAGTGTATTTAATACTATGTTTATCTTTAACGTTCATTAAAACATATTCATAATGCAAATATGGGTTTTTGCTAGACTTAAAATCTAGTAACATATCCTTATAGGCATCATAAGAAATTTTTGATATTCCAATAAATTCACCATCTATCTTTCCCAATTGATGCATATCCTTAGAAATTTTGAAAACATTTCCATTTCTAGTTTCTACTAGGGCTTCATCCCCTGAACCGGATTCATTAACTAAAACCAGACAATTCTCCTTATTTTCATCTAATAAATAATCTATTGCTCTTTCTTCAAAAATAAGGTCTCCTTCAATAAGCAAAAACCCACCTTCAATAAATTGTTCAGCTAAGGCTAATGAGTACATAGTACCTGTCCATTTATATCTATCAGAATATACTAATTCCAATCCCTTTATATTTAAATTTTCAAAATAATGACTTTCATAACCAGTCACAATTGTAATTTTTTCGATACCTTTTTCCTTAAGAATTCCTATTAGTCGATCAATAATTGTTGTATCCTCTATCTCAAGAAATCCAACTGGTCTATCAAAATCCTTTCTTTCTCCCGCAGCAAGAATTACTGCCTGATTAACTTTTCTCTTCATATACATCTCTCCTTGTAACTTTTTTAACTATATCTTTCAGAAATTTTGTCAAAGTTAACTTCTATAATTCCATGATGAGGTTTTCGCTCTTCTATAGGTGGAAGAGACATATAGTCATTGAAATTTCTTGTTAATATTTTATGATAATCTCTTGGAGCTGGAAATAAATGTCCTTCAAACTCCATTTGCACAATATCATAAAACTCATCATTTTCAACTATATACCTATAATAAACATCTTTCTCCCCTTCAGTTAAACAAGTTGAAAATTTAGTATTTCTATTTTCAAACATACAGGCGATTTTTGTTTCTATTTTATTTATTGTATTCATTTTGAAGGGCTTCAATAAATAATACAAAATTCTTTCTACAATCTTTTTGTAAATGTTGTTTGAATGTAAAGCCTTTATTTTTATGAATTTTAGTTTTCTAAGAATATAAATAGCAAAATATTGTAATTTACCTAAAATAGTATTTGGCAATATATTATCTAATGGAAATACATCGATAAATATACCATGATGCATATCTACATTAGAATAATAGTGTTGTAAGGCAAAAGTATTATTTTTTCTAATTCTTGCAAAGGAATGAATATATTCTTTGTCTGTTTCATGGGTTTGTAAGAAATAGGACTCATCTAGCTCTTCTCTACATATTTTTAAAA
This sequence comes from Tissierellia bacterium, assembly GCA_012518555.1. Taxonomy (GTDB): domain Bacteria; phylum Bacillota; class Clostridia; order Tissierellales; family Sedimentibacteraceae; genus Sedimentibacter. The sequence continues at coordinate 5,742 of JAAYRW010000046.1, read as the reverse complement.
ACCTATTATAATCCTTTCTCAACATACAAACATCTACATCATCATCCCACGGAATAAACCCTTTATGCCTGACTGCTCCTAACAGCGAACCCGAAAATAGTTGGTAGGGCAAGTTGTTCATTTTGCATATCCTATCAAATTCATTTAATATTTCCAATTGTACTAATTGTACTTTCCTAAGTACATTAGAATTTATTTCACAATCCATTTTTTACCTCCCCATTATAAGTAGTGCCTCAAGGGCCTGAATTGCTCTAATTTGTAGTTTTATTTATTTTGAGCACAAGAAATAAGAGGGTGGTCTTTCACCATCTTATTTTAGACTTTAAATTTTAAGTAGCGATAAATAGCTAGATATTTAACTTCTCACATATGATTTGGTTTTGTTCTTAATTTTTAAAACGAAAGGAAAATCTAAAGCAGTGTCATTTTTTCGAATATTATACTACTAAATATGCTTAGCGATCATTCTTTTCAGCTAAGATATTTATTCCCGTTCCCAGAATTTCAACGGTTATATTAATTATTATATCACATTTTAAGAAATATTTCAACATAAAGACCCAAGAATCAGAATATTTATGCTTCTTTGGTATAGGCATGTATCTTTTTTTACTATACTTTCCCATAAAAAATACCCCAAATAGACAATCTAATTTTTTAATTAGATTGTCTACTTAGAGGTATTAGCTTTTTCACTCTTCTTGCACCTTGGTTTAATGTTCAACGCTAAAGTATAATCCCAACTTTATTTCTTGCTACTAAGCTGTCTTTTGTAACTTCACAGTCTAATGCCATAATATTTACACCCTTTTTCATTATATCTTTCAATCTTTCTCCAAACTCCCTATGAGTCTTATAGTTAGGCGTAAAATACAAGACATCCTTCATCTGTACCATAAAACACACATATGCTTCATAACCTTCATCTAAACATTTTCCAAGTTCATTTAGATGTTTCAAACCTCTTTCCGTTGGTGCATCCGGAAACATAGCTACACCCTTTTCTTCCAAGGTTACACCTTTTACTTCCACAAAACTTTTCTTACCATCTGCTTCTATATAAAAATCGAAACGAGAATTATTATATTTGGATTCAGCTTTTATTGTAGTGATATTTTGAAATAGACCTCCATTTAATAAGTATTCATGAAAAACCTTATTAGGAGCCTGACTATCTATATTAATCAATCTCTCGCCCTTGTAGACAGAAATTAGACTATAGTTTGTTTTACGATTGCTATTATTAGATTCCTGAACATAAATTTCAGCACCCTTTATTAATAATTCCCTACATCGTCCAGTATTTCTAACATGGCAGGCCTCAATCTTACCATCTATTTCGATATTTGCAATAAATCTGTTTGGTCTGTCTATAAATTTTGCTTTTCTTATATTGTCATAAATCATTTAATTTTCCTTTATAGTTACTATTCTTAATTTTCTTTATCTAATAGCTTAATACCATTCTTGTCAAATACTTCTTCATTCCTATTATATCACACTTTAGACCAAACACATCATTTTTCATTACAACTAAAATATTAATTGACATCAGAAACCATAGAAGGTGAGAAAAAGGTTGAAATTTTGAAAATTTCAACCTTTAGGATAATTAGTTTGTGGTTGGAACTATGAATGTGTTACAGGGCGCGTCCAACATCATTTCCGGCACGAATAGCCATAGCAATGTTATAAGGCTCATTACAGTCGCCAATTGCATATTTCTCTTTCACTGAAATACCGTCAAGCAAAGATTTATTTGCTTGCAAGTCTGCAGCGTTGATAATGGAGTCTGCTTCGATTACATATTCAACTCCCAGATTAGATGCAATGGTGATTTGACCATCGCCAATTTCCTTAATCCTAGATCCAGTATATGCCTTTACACCTAAAGAATAAAGTGCTGTGGTCATAAAACGTTGAGCATGGTGAGACTGTTGCTTATCAAGATCTTCATCTGGATTAGGAGTTACTATAGTAACCTTTTTCTTATGTACCGTCAGCCATAAAGCAGCATCAAAAGCTTGGGCGTTTGAACCAAATACAACAACATTTTCTCCAGTATCATTACCCATGAATCTTTCATACTCGATAATTGGCACATTGCCCCCACTTGCACCTACATCACCAGGTAAAGATCCTACTGCTAAGACTACAGCATCAGGAGCTTCACTGTTAATCAGCGCAGTGTCAACTTCCTTGTTTAATACCACATTCACTCCATTAAGCTCCAACTGTCTTGCTAAGTAATCCCTAAAATCCTTAAGATTTTCGTGAGGTCCTTTAACTATATGGGCAAAAATAAGATCACCGCCTAGTTCACCAGACTTTTCATAAAGAGTGACATTGTGACCGCGAGCTGCAGCAATGCGTGCTGCCTCCATACCTGCAGGCCCACCACCAATAACCATTACATTCTTTACAACTTCAGCCGGCTGAAGCTCATAAGTGGCCGGACCATTTTCGGTCATTACTCGTTGTGTTAAGGCATTAACGCGACAGTAGCCCATAGCACGATTCATCTCATTTGAACCAATATGACAATGCAAGCAACGGGTACAAGGAGCAATTTCATCTATACGTCCTTCTTTCAATTTGTTGACATATTCGGTATCAGTAGTAAGCGGACGATTCATAAGGTAAAAGTCAACTTTACCATCGGCTAAGGCCTTCTCAAAGAAATCAGGAGCATGAGCCGGATCCATGTAGGTAACAGTACCACAAGGAATGTTAAGGGCTTCTTTGTAGCGTGCAACAACGTTAATTAGCATACCTGCACCACTGTGATTAGCAATTAGCTGACCTTGCCAATGCTTAGAGAAATCCCACTGAGTACCATAACCTGTTGCGCCTTCAATACCATTTAAAATAAAGTATAAATCGCTACCAAATTGACAAGGATGGTTGTCCAAGGGTCCTAAACGAAGATGCATTGCATCGCATCCAGCAGCCTCGATAAGCTTGGCAAGTTCTATACCTTCTTCAATAGTCGTAACTTTATTATGTGGTAAAGTAACGGCGTTATCTAATGTCGCTAAAGTAGCGTTATTTGTAAGGTTGTCATTTTCTTCGATACAGTTAATCAAAACTTGAACAATAAAGTCTTTACCACAAGCTGCTTTAATTTTTTGCACACTTTCTGTTACGAAACGAGCACGATTCTCTAAACTACCCACACCATATTCATCAGTACGTTTGTTATGGAAACGTGAAAGGAAATGTTCTCCAAGATTAAAACCTGCAGCATTAATTTCAAGAGCGACAAAGCCCATTTCCTTCAACTGCTTAGCAATTTTTACATAACGATCTTGGAAGGCAACAATTTCTTCCTTTGTCATATCGTTAACCGATTTGGGTGAGAAACCATAAGTTTGATAACCTAACTTAGCACCATATTTGCCACACTCAGCTACAAGCTTTTTACCAAACTCAATAGCTTCGGGAGATGCTGGACTGCCATCAGAAGGTGGTTCTAATTCAGCCACCATTTCTACCCAAATAAGCTCAACTCCACCCTTAGCAAACTGTATGTAATACTGGAGTAACTCATCGGTAAGCCCAGCTAAATAAGTAGCTGATCCTGCAGCAGATTTAATCATACGGTGGTTGAGATTGAGCGATCCGATTTTTAAAGGTGAAAATAATGTCTTGAAATCAGTTGTATTTTGACGATAATCATAATCCTGTGGATTAACATACGCTTCCGGAATAAGTTCAGTTGTTTCTGGCTTGCTAGCTTCAACATTATTAGCCGTTTTTTCCCTTATGTCATTATTGTCACTGGTCGCAGGTGTAGTTGGTGTACATGCTGTAAGCGTTGATCCCGCCGCAATCAACCCTGCAGCTCCAACACCTGCTAAAAATTCTCGTCTTGTTATACCCATAATTCTTACTCCTTTCACAAATAAGGTTTTCATATTTTTTCAACTGATACCACAAAAGATAACTATTTCCTTTGCAGTTATTGTTAATATTGTAGCATATCCGTTTGTTTTTTGTCAATCATTTTTACAGTTGGTCTTGCAATAGTCAAAGATTAAATAATAACTATAATTTAAAAGAGTCTTTTTTGGCCAAATAGGGATATTCGCAAAAGCAAAAGAAATATAATATGTAAAAAATGGAATAGTTGGTCAATATATTGGCAACCATATCTGCAATGGTATAATGAATTTACACATACATATTTCTAAGGAGGATATATGAGAAAAGTTTTGAGTTTGCTGTTATGTGGCCTTTTGGTTATGGGTTCATTAGCGGGATGCACTACTGAACAAAAAGATATGCCAGAGCCAGAACCAGGGCAAGAAGAAAACAGCAATGAAGAAAACGATGTTTCTTCAATCACAATCTCAACAGGAGATGCAGCACCGGAATATGCGGAAACTTTGGAAACGGATGTCTTAGTACTTGGAGGCGGAGGTGCAGGGTTAACTAGTGCTTTAACTGCTGCTGAGAACAGTAAAAATGTAATATTGGCAGAAAAATTAGGATATCTGGGAGGGGCGACTTTGTTGTCAGGAGGAATAGTTCCTGCAGCAGAAACAAACCAGCAAAAAGAAGCTGGTATAATTGATAATCAGGATTTGTTCGCTCGTGATATATTTAGGCCTAATTCCTACAGTGTCAGAAAAGATTTAGTATATACTGTAACAGAAAACGCAAAAAATGTTATTGAATGGCTTGAGGAGCAAGGTGTTGTCATGAGCCTTATAACAAATAATCTATACTATGGCCAGTCAAATTATCGTATGCATATAGCAGAGGGTGGTGGTCAAGGTATGACTACTGTATTAATAGACAATGCTAACAAAAACGATAATATAGAAATTATGTTAAATTCCCCTGCTATTGAATTAGCTGTGGAAGACGGTCAGGTAATAGGTGCATTTGTTAAAAGAGACAAGGATGAAACTATTCTAATTAAGGCTGAAAATACAGTATTATGTACAAGTGGTTTTGGTGCAAACAAAGAAATGCTTGAGGAATACATACCTGAAATGATCAATGCATTCCCCTATGTAGCTCCTGGTGCAACCGGCGAAGGAATAATCTGGGGTCAAATTGACAATATCCGGAACCATAGTTAGATAGGCCCGACTATTTTTTAAGTTATAACTTAAAAAATATTGATTTTTAACAGATTTTAGGATATACTCTTACAAGAGGTGATGTCGTGAAAAATAGAGACTTATATCTATCTCAGCTAATCCAATACAAGGATAAACCCTTAATTAAAGTTATTACTGGGATTAGACGTTGTGGGAAGTCTACTCTACTTTCCCTATTCAAAAACCACTTAATTGATACTGGTATACCCACGGAAAATATAATTAGTATAAATTTTGAGTCCTTTGAGTTTGATCGTATTTCTAATTACAAAGAAATGCATACCTATATTAATGAGCGGTTAGTTGATAAAAAAACGAAACGCTATATTCTTTTAGATGAAGTTCAAATGATCCCATCTTGGGAGAGAACAGTAAATTCATTCCTTGTAGATGCAAATGTGGACATCTATATCACTGGATCCAACGCATATTTGTTATCTTCTGAGCTTTCCACATTACTTTCTGGTAGGTACGTAGAAATCAAAATGCAACCTTTATCTTTTAAAGAATATCTCGATTTTATTGATTCAAATAATAGGGATAATCTACAGGATAAATTTAATCAATATCTAAAATTTGGCGGCCTTCCTACTGTTGTTGAGCTTATGGATAATCCAAATACCATTGG
>JAAYRW010000172.1 GCA_012518555.1 Tissierellia bacterium | reverse complement strand
TCTCCTGCCAGTTGTTCAAACATACCCTCACCATCAAATAGGTTGAGAAAAACTTGAAATGTATCAAATTGCAACATCTCTTCAATCTGCTGTCTTACTGCCTTAAATTCACGAAATACGAACAAGCGGCTATATGCCCTGGCCCTGCCTTTATACTGAGGGTGATTGCTTAGTTGCCGTTCTAATTCCAAACGCCTGTTTGCCCAAGCGGGACGGATAAGATAATTAATACGCTGTTTGATCTTTTCCAGTCTTTTAGCCAGGGGCATGGTGGCATAATCTTCATAAAACATCCTTTTAATTTCCTGCTTGGATACTATTACCTTGTCACGAAATACAATATCCTCAAAATCTATCGCATTTTTCTCCAAATAATCAATGTAATCATTCAGGAGATAATAAAACTCCATAGAGGATTTATATTCAATCCCCTGCAGCCTGGTCTGTTGTCTTTCACTTTTCCCAGCTGTCAGAACATATTCCATATGATCGCTGTTTCTCTCAAAGTACAGCCCTTTTTCAACCTGCTTTTCCACATACTCATCAAAAGTAGTTTGCTGCATGTTTTCTTCGCCCAGTTCTGGCAATACATTGGATATATAGTCATTAAATACAGTATTTGGAGAGAAGATCAATATGTTTTGCGAGGTCATATTGGCATCCCGATAGTGATACAAGAGCCAAGCAATCCTATGCAGAGCTACAGAGGTTTTTCCGCTGCCGGCTACACCTTGTACCATTAATAGCTGATGATCTGCATCGCGAATAATGCGGTTTTGCTCCTTCTGAATTGTGTTTACGATATTCCGCATTTTTTCATCGGTATTCCTGCTCAAAATATCCTGTAAAACTTCATCATCAATTTTTATTCCGGTGTCCAGCATAAACTCCAGTCTATCCTGACTGACCCGGAATTGACGCTTCAGGCTTACCCTACCCTCTATTCTGCCTTCAGGGCAAAGATAATGAGCCCGCCCCAGCTCAAAATCATAATAAATGCCGGAAACAGGCGCTCTCCAATCATAAACCAGAATATTACCATTTTCATCAAAGAAGGAGGAAATGCCTATATAGATTTTTTCTGTATCCTCATAACCATCTTCGGTAAAGTCAATTCGGCCAAAATAAGGTGAACGCTCTAATCGTTCCAATTTAACAAGCTGACGCTGAGCAATCTCATGGGATTGGCTTTCCTGTCTCAACACATCCATATATTGCTTGAATTCCACTGCTGCATCTATATCGCCGCGTTCCCATACATGGTCCGCTTCCTCCCATATTGTACGCCCGGTTTTGGTTACAGTTTTTCGGAAATCCCTTACTTCCCTGCTCCTGCGATCCAACTCCCGGCATATTTTATTGTAAACCTCTTTGAGGTAGGCTTGTTCAAGTTTCCATTGTATCTGATCCAAAAATTTTCAACTCCCAGTTAAACTCTTTACTATTCCTGTATGCTGTCCTCCCTGTCTTTATCCAGGTATACGGGTCTGTACATCTGCCGAT
>JAAYRW010000004.1 GCA_012518555.1 Tissierellia bacterium | reverse complement strand
TGCAGGATTAATTTTAAGTATACTTTTAATTCCCCAAAATCCAGCAGCAATACAAAATATTAATGAAAGTGCTACTGATACAAAAATCCTGTTATAATAAACTTGAACAGTCAGCATTGGTATATTAAAGAATTGGAGAAACAAGTCCGTCATTGCCCCAGAAGCTACAGTTCCTATTATTGCTCCTAAAATACCTCCTACAATTCCTACAGAAGCAGCATATTTCAAATAATGAAGAATAATTTCGCTATCTGTAAATCCCATAGCCTTTAAAACACCAATAGAAGTTCTATCCTTTTTAACAATACGGGAAAGCATAACAGCAAGCATTATTCCTGCAAAGAGCAAAAATATAATAGGTATGGACTGAGATACACTTTCAAGACCGGAAATTTCTTCATTCATCAAGCTATTGCTAAGCTGTTCATCTCTGTCAATAACCCTTAAAAGACCGTATTTCTTTAGTTCATCTTCCAAGTAATTCTTTGTTTCACTCATATTGTCCCAATCGTCTACCCTTAAGACTAGTTCATTGAAATATCCCCTGCCAGATATTTTCCGCAAATAATCTTTTTCAATATAAACTACTCCGAATTTATTATAATCAGGAAGAAGTACCTGCTCATTTTCCATCAAGTAGACATATTCAGGACTTGATGCAATTGCAGATACTATGAATTTATATTTTCCACCGTTTATATTAAGATTAACTTCATCACCAATATCAATTCCTCTGGCATCCGCAAATTGTTCAATAACTATTATTTCTCTCCCAGAAAGCATGCGCTTTCCCTTCTTTATATATAATTTATTGAGCTTATTTTCATTTCTATCAACAGATACAGCTCTTACAGTTACTCTGTCCTCATCATTATCAGTAATAAATCTTACATCTAAAGACAGCCTTACTTCTGCTTCTGTTATATTTTCTACTCCTTCTAATTCTCTTTCCAATCTTTCCGGGACAGATGCTGCAGTTACAAAAACATCTGCAAAATTAGTGGTATCATAGTAATTAATCATAGAATCCCTTAAATTCTTGGCAGAATCACTAACCGCTGTAAAAATAAAAATTCCTGTAATAATTATTGATAAGACAGCAATATATTGACCCTTTGTATTCTTGATCATTCTAAAAAGTCTTTTATCTAACTTTTTCATTACCATACAATCCTTTCAGGGTTAATAGGATTTTCATTTACAATAATTTCAGTTATACTTCCACTTCTCATTTTAATTACCTTATCAGCCATCTGTGCAATAGGTGCATTGTGGGTAATTACTATTACTGTATTTTTATATTTTACATTTACATCCTTTAAAACTTTTAAAATCGATATCCCTGTTTCGAAATCAAGAGCTCCCGTAGGCTCGTCACAAAGCAATATCTGGGGATTTTTAGCAACAGCCCTGGCTATGGCAACCCTTTGCTGCTCACCGCCACTCATTTGAGATGGAAAGTGATCTGCCCTATACCCTAAACCTACAGCCTCCATTACTTCATCAATATTAACAGAACTATCTGTTATTTCCGCCACCAACTCTACATTTTCCTTAGCCGTAAGAGTAGCCATAAGATTGTAAAATTGAAAAACAAAACCTATCTTATGCCTACGGTACATAGTAAGCTCCTTGTCGGTAAAATTCGTAATCACTTCATCATTAAAAAGAACAGTGCCACTGGAAGGACTATCCATTCCTCCGATTATGTTAAGCAAGGTACTTTTACCGGAACCGCTAGGTCCTAAAATAACGATGAACTCACCCTTCTCAACCTCTACACTCACATCCTCTAAAGCTTTAACCCTAACTTCACCCATCTGATAATACTTGCTTAAATTTTCAATCTTTAATACTAGCTCTTTCATAATTCCCCCAATCAATTAAAAATCATTTAATCAACTTTATCAAAAATGCAATTATGATATTTACTATATAATTGTAACATAATTTTTTTATTTATGATATAAAATAACAGGGAAAAGCTATTGTATCTTTACCTAATGACGGTGTGGCTTATGAGGTCGTTAGAGTAAAGCAATAATCATAGTTAATAATATTTTAAGACAACAACTATGAATGACTGAGTTCACTAATAAACTCAGTCATTCATTTTTCTAATATTAAATTACTCCTTTGCTTCTGATATTTAAAAAACCTATAATATCTGCTAAAGCCCAGCCAATAGGTATTGCCCACCATATGCCTATTAGACCTATTGAAGGTACTGCAGAAAGTGTATAAGCTAAGATTACCCTCGTTCCTAAGCTTACAACAGTAAGGACTATAGACATCTCTGGTTTTCCCATACCCCTAAATAATCCATAAAACATAAACAAATATCCTATTAAAGAGTAAAAACTTGCTACAATAAATAAATATTGAGTTCCTATTTGCAAGATTTCTGTTTCATTAGCGCTAACAAAGATACTCATCAAAGGTTTAGCTAACAGAATAATTAATACCGAAACTGTTACACCATAAATTGTAATAATTTTTACGGCTGAACGAATTCCATTACGTATACGCCCTTGTTCTTTTGCACCATGATTCTGAGCTATAAAGGTAGAAAATGCATTACCAAATTCCTGCTCAGGTAAATATGCAAAACTTTCAATTTTTACTACAGCGGCAAATGCAGCCATTGCTGAAACACCAAAACTATTTACTAGTCCTTGTATCATCAGGATACCTAAATTCATTACAGATTGCTGAATACTCGAAAGTATTGAATTATTACCTATCATTTTAACTATGTCCATATTAAACTGCATATGCTTGCGTTTCAGGCGAATCATAGGAACTTTTCTAATGCAATAAACAGCTAAGCCTATGGCAGAAGCTCCTTGAGCAATAATTGTTGCGTAGGCAGCACCAGCAACGCCCATGTTAAATGAAACTATAAAAATAATATCCAATACAATGTTAATTATTGCAGATATTATAAGAAAAACCAGTGGTGTCATTGAGTTACCCATACTACGCATAATTGCAGCAAAAAAGTTATAAGCTGAATTAAAGAAAATACCATAAAAAATTATTTGCAAATAGGTCCTTGTATCTACCAATACTTCCTGAGGAATCCTTAGCAAAAATAAAATTTCATCAATTAAAAGTAGTGCGAAAAAGTTAATAATTAATGAAAGCAGACCAATTAAACAGGAAGAAATAAAAAAACTATTCTTTAATTTATCAATTTCTTTTGCGCCATATAAAATAGAAAACACAGTACTGCTACCCATGCAAAGACCTAGTATTATAGAATTTAATAAAACCATAACTGAAAATGAACTACCAACTGCAGCAAGTGCATTAGGACCTATAAATCTGCCTACAATAATTGTATCTGCAACATTATATAATTGTTGAAATAAATTTCCGATTATCATAGGGGCCGCTAATTTTAACATTACTTTAGTTTCACTGCCCCGTGTTAAATCATGACTTGTAACCATTTTTCTCCACCTTTAGCTTAATACGGAACGTAAGTTGTAACTTGACTTAACTTACGTAAGACATCTTAAGATAACATTAGGCATAACTATTGTCAATCTTAAAGGTGTTATTGTGTTTTTTCTTCAAGGTGTTATATTATTTAAAAAGTAAATAGTGGGGGTGCTTTATGTATTTAAAGGGACCCAATGCAATATCTTCTTATTTTGAAATTGAAATAGAACCTAACAGTTTTCAAAATGTTGTGCAAATATTTAACGCTAATGATACTGTAACACAGATTTATCAAGTATCTGGCAAAAGCAAACTACACCTTCATGCAGTAGCCGAAGATAACGATGCAATGGAATTGTTTCTCAACGAAGTAATGTATAAACTACCAGGCATTACATCATTGGAATGCAATATTATATTATCTAGAATTAAAGACATAAAAGGATTAAGGTTGTAACTTTAACCTTGGATTATTCCTGCTGCAGCTGGGTTCTTCACTTTTAGCCTCATATACTTTTTATATTTTCTAACTGTAATTCTATCGATTTTCACCTCTTTAGCTATTGCCCTTTGAGACATATTTTCTCTGAAATACTTCATCAATATTTCTGCTTTCTGATCCAACTTTATCACCTCTTAGTCCCCCTTGGAAAAGATGTTTCTTAGGGGTATTATGTTTTAAGGTGGACCAGTTTTCAATTATAGGATGGTCTACTTTTAGATTAGCATAAACATCAATTCCTCAATAGGTATCATAATCGATTTAGAATTCAGGAAGTAAAGGAAATTGTATCAAAGTTTCAATTCCTCAATAGG
>JAAYRW010000045.1 GCA_012518555.1 Tissierellia bacterium | reverse complement strand
CGTTGAAAAAATTCTTTCTTATGTAGAGTTAGGATTTAATCCTAATATATATGCGGTTCTAATAGGTTTACTAGTAATTGCAATAATGGTTTTCTGGCCAAAGAAATTGTCCAGAATCCCATCTTCTCTAGCAGCATTAATAATTGCACTAATTGTTAATTCGATATTTAATTTCCCAGTCGATTTAGTAGGAAACATACCAAACACAATAATTTTAGAGAATAGATTATCATTGGGAAATATTTCAATAAATAAAATGCTTAGCTTAGCAGGACCTGCATTAAGTATTGCCATACTATGTATGATTGAAAGCTTGCTATGTGGCGCTTCAGCAGGAAAAATTAAAAATCAACCTATTAATGCGGATAGAGAGTTAATTGCACAGGGATTAGGAAATATGATAATACCATTCTTTGGGGGTATACCGGCATCAGCTGTCTTGGCAAGAACCAGTGTTGCCCTTAAATCAGGTGGCCAAACCCGCCTGGTATCAATAATACAGTCTTTAGGTCTCATGATTTCAATATTATTCTTAGGAGAATTTATTTCAAGGATTCCCATGGCTGCCTTGGCAGGAGTATTGATGGTTACAGCATGGCGGATGAATGAATGGAGAGAAATTAAATTTATATTTGGAAGGAAATTCAAAACTGCTATTTTGGAGTTTACCATCACAATGGTTGCAACAGTTGTATTCGACCTTACAATAGCAATTTTAATAGGTGTATTCTTAGGGATGGCAATATTTATCCTTAAAAGTGCGGAATTGAAGGTGGATGTAAGCCCTGTTGATTTAAGAAGGATTAGAGGTCATGAAGTGTCGGGAGGATATGCAAACACAAAAATAATTTACTTGACAGGCCCATTATTCTTTATTACTAGGGACAAACTTAAATCACTTGTAGACCATTCTTTAGGTGCTGAAAACATTATAATTTCTATGAGAGCAGTCACTACTATAGATGAATCGGCAGTAGTTGAATTTAAAGATGTAGCATCAGAAATATTCAAAAATAATAGCAATATTTTGATTTGTGGACTTCAACCAAAGGTAAAGGAAATGTTCGATAGGGCAGGAATGACTAACCTTATCGGAGGGGATTTTTTTTTCTGGGATGTAATAGAAGCTTTTAAATATTTAGAAATAATACAAACAGAGAAAACTGTATAAGTCCCCCTGCTTTAGTCCTTTCCCCAGGTTTGGGGGTATAGGTAATTAACTTGGGCACCTGTTAAAAAAATAATGGACATAATATATATCCATATAAAGAAGACGAATAATCCTGATAGATTACCGTAAATGGAATTAATGTATACAACTTTGGTACTCACATAAAGGGAATAAATATAAGAACCTAGGGTAAATCCTATGGAAGAAAAAATGGCGCCGGGAACTGCGTAGGAGAATTTAATTCTTTCATAGGGTAAAAATTTATAGCTAGCTATTAAAATAATAAATACTATAAGGAAAGAAAGCCCGTATCTTAAGAGGTCAATAAAGATAAAATTAAAAGCTCTAAAAACGGATAAATTTTTAACGAAGATTAGTACTGAACGACCAGCAATTATAATTACAAAGATAATTTGTATAGAAAACATAAGGGCTAAAGTAAACAATATTCCTCTTAATCTTAGAAAAATATAATTCTTTTCCATCTTAAATCCATAGGCCACATTAATGACTTTGATAATAGTGGAGCTAGCTGCTGTAGCAGACCATAAAATAACTAGCATACTTATTGTCATATACTGTTGACTACAACTATTTACGGCATAATTTACAAGCTTATAAATTATGTCATAAACTTGAATTGGAAGTATTGTAACTAAAGATTCTAAGAAAATGTAAATGTATTCACTGTAATTACACAATATTGAAATAAAAAAAATAACAAAGGGAAAGATGCTCAATATTAAGTAATATGAAAGTTGAGCACTTAACCCGAATATATTGTCTTCCATGACCCTATTAAAAAGTTTCCTTAAAAAAACTAAAATCCTCTTAATCATTATTTCACCCTAGCTTATTATAAACAAAAAATGTATAATTATTATGTTAAAATATTATCAAAAAGCTCTTGATTATCTTGACAGTTGATGTTATAATAAGGTTGCTTAAAAGAATAAATCATTGGAGGATAATATGGAAATTAAAAAGATTTGCGTAGTTGGAACTGGTACCATGGCTAAAGGTATAGTACAAACCTTTGCACAGGCTGGATATCCGGTTATAGTTAAAGGAAGAGCAGGAAAGACTTATGATACTTTAGAAGAATCTATAGCTAAAGGTCTAAGCAGGCAAGTTTCAAGAGGAAGAATGGAACAAGCCAAAATGGATGAAATAATGGGCAACATTACTAAATCTACAACATACGAAGAATGTGCAGATGCTGATTTATTTATCGAAGCTATTGCTGAAGATATGGGAATTAAACATGCAATCCTTGCTGATGTAGAAAAGGTTGCTAAAGAAGGTGCAATAATAGCTACAAATACGTCATCTTTATCTATTACGGAAATCGCTTCAAAAACAAAAGATCCAGGTAAAATAATTGGAATGCATTTTTTCAATCCAGTACCTGTAATGAAGCTGGTTGAAGTAATAAAAGGCAAGCTTACAGATGAAGATGTACATACTACCATAGTTGAATTATCTGAAAAAATAGGTAAAACTCCTGTAAGTGTTGATGAGGCTCCAGGATTTGTTGTAAATAGAATATTGGTTCCAATGATTAACGAAGGAGTAGGAATTTTAGCAGATGGAGTAGCTTCTAAAGAAGAAATCGATGCAGCTATGAAGTTAGGTGCAAACCATCCAATGGGTCCCTTAGAGCTTGGAGACTTAATAGGATTAGATGTTTGTCTTGCAATTATGGAAGTTCTCCACAATGAATTCGGAGATCCTAAGTATAGACCTCATCCATTGCTTCGCAAAATGGTAAGAGCAAACTTATTAGGAAGAAAGACAGGCAAAGGATTCTACGACTACAGTAAAAAATAGATAAATAAGTTTAAAAATATATAAGAGGGGAGCGAATATCTGAAGGATTTCGCTCCTTTTTTGGTGGATGATTATATTATTATTTTCTCTTTTATACTATTTAAACTAAGATTATATGAATTAAAAGAGGATATAATAGTATAATTGGAAGATTTAACTTGAATTATAGGGTTTTGTTAATTATAATTAAGTTTATTAATAGAAGTTTACTACAATAAAGTCTACTAAGACTAGATTGCTGAAATCTAGTAGATAGAACACAGGAGGTTAAAATGAGCGAATATAATAAGGAAAACAATAACGAAGTAGAATCGGTTAATTTTATACAAAGGATAATTAACGAAGATTTAAGAACGGGATATTACGGAAATAGAGTACATACAAGATTCCCCCCAGAGCCTAATGGATATCTTCATATAGGCCATGCTAAGTCTATATGTCTTAATTATGGTTTAGCAATAAAGAATAATGGAATATTTAATTTAAGATTTGACGATACAAACCCTACTAAGGAAGATGAAAGATATGTAGAATCAATTATAGAAGATGTTAAGTGGTTATGTCCCGATTGGGAAGAGAGAATTTTTTATGCTTCCGATTATTTCGGCAAAATGTACGATTATGCCCTTGAACTGATTAAAAAAGGATTGGCCTTTGTAGATGATTTATCTGCTGATGAAATTCGTGAATATAGAGGTACATTGACGGAACCGGGAAAGGAAAGTCCTTACAGAAATAGATCTGTTGAGGAAAATTTAGAATTGTTTGAAAAAATGAAAAAGGGCGAATTTGCCAATGGGGAAAAAGTTCTAAGAGCTAAAATTGACATGGCAAGTCCTAATATAAATATGAGGGATCCTGTAATTTACAGAATAATTCACGAATCTCACCACAATACTGGCGATGAATGGTGTATTTATCCTATGTATGATTACGCCCATCCCTTAGAAGATGCTATAGAAGGTATTACCCATTCCATCTGTACTTTAGAATTTGAAGACCATAGACCTTTCTATGATTGGGTATTAAGTAATATTGATGATTTTAAAGAGGCTCCTACCAAGCAAATAGAATTTGCAAAATTGTTTTTATCAAGGACAATGATGGGTAAGAGATACTTAAAACAATTGGTAGATGAAGGGTATGTAGATGGATGGGATGATCCTCGTATGCCTACCATAGCAGCTTTAAGGAGAAGAGGATATACTCCTGAAGCTATTCATAATTTCTGTGAAGCTATAGGAGTTTCTAAGGCACATAGTGAAGTGGATATTGCCATGCTTGAATTTGCCATAAGAGATGACCTAGGTCCTAAAGTGCCAAGAACTATGGCTGTTTTAGACCCTATAAAACTTATAATTACTAACTATCCTGAAGATAAGGTAGAATACTTAGAAACACAAATAAATCCTGATGATCCGGAAGCTGGCACTCGCATGATTCCTTTCACTAGAGAACTTTTTATAGAAAGAGAAGACTTCATGGAAAATCCTCCCAAGAAATATTTTAGACTATTCCCAGGTAATGAAGTGAGATTGAGAAATGCCTATTTTGTAAAATGTGTTGATTTCCTTAAGGACGAAGATGGAAAGGTAGTTGAAGTTCACTGTACTTACGATCCTGAAACTAAGAGTGGTACTGGATTTAAGGGTAGAAAAGTTAAGGGTACTCTTCATTGGGTTTCAGCAAAACATTCTATAGATGGAGAAGTAAGGCTTTATGACTACATGATGGTAGATGATGATTACGACAAAACTAACTTTTTAGAAAAACTTAATCCTAAGTCTAAAATTGTATTAAAGAATTGCAAATTAGAGCCTATATTGAAAGACTACAGGGTAGGGGATAGATTCCAATTTTTAAGACATGGATATTTTGTTATCGATCAAGATACAACTACTGATAATTTAGTATTTAATAGAATAGTTTCATTGAAGAGTAGTTATAAGAAGGGGAAGAAGAAGTAGAGAGGACTAAAGCTAGGGGGACACTAGCCTAGAGCTATGTACCTCTGGATATATAGGGGATACAAAGGAGAAATATGAATATAGAGGAAATAATCAGGACTGCTTTATTGGAGGAAAAATTTATCTATGGAGTTTTGTCTACTCCAAGAGATAAATCCTCCTATAGAAGAATAAATCTACGACCCTTATTGCTGAAGGGAAGCAAGTATATACAAGTGGAAAAGTTCACAAAAACCCAAGTATTCCACGAGAATTTACCTTATGAGGATGCTGCTAACCAGTTGATTAGCTTAGTTAATGAATATCGAAATGGAAACATCTTTACAACAGATGTTGATTACCAGTTGCTGGTAAGTAAAAAGGGAAGTATGAAAATTATTAAAAAAGAAGCTACCAAGACTTTAAAACAATTAGATCACAATAAGAAAAAACAATACATCATAAGCGAAGACCAGCCTTGCGATTTTTTAATTCATTTGGGAGTTATGAGCAAGGAAGGGCGTGTTTATGCTAAGATGTATGATAAGTTTAAGCAAATAAATAAGTTTTTGGAAATAGTTGATGATTCTTTAAAAGATAGGACTATTAAAGATGATTTTATGATTATAGATTTTGGTTGCGGTAAAGCCTACCTTACATTTGCCCTTTACTACTATTTTTACTATATAAGAAAAATAAAAGCTAACATTATCGGTCTGGATTTAAAGGAAGAAGTAATTGAATTTTGTAATGAAACTGCCCAAAAATTAAACTACCATAATCTCAAATTTATGTGGGGAGACATACGTAATTTCCAATATAAGGACAAGGTAGATATGATGGTTGCCCTTCATGCATGTGATATAGCAACAGATGCAGCCCTTGTAAAGGCAATTAAATGGGATACGGAAACTATATTATCTGTACCCTGTTGCCAGCATGAGTTTTTTGATAAAATTGAAAATGAACAATTAAATCCCATGCTTAAACATGGTCTAATAAAAGAGAGAGTATCTTCATTAGTTACAGATTCTTTAAGGTCTTTATTCTTAGAAAGCAAAGGTTACAAGGTTCAGTTAATGGAATTTGTTTCAATGGAGCATACTCCGAAAAATATTCTTATAAGAGCTACAAAAACAAAGAAAGATATAAAGGCGGCAGAAATAGAATATGAGAATTTTAAAAAGTTCTGGAATCTTAAAGATTTATTTATAGAAAGTTATTACCAACAATAATAAAGTTATTGCCGGAGGAAGATATGAAGGATATGGGAACTAATAATTATGAAAGAGAAAAATTCGAGTATATACTTGATAACATTCCTGATGCCATAACTATTGTTGACAACTACGGCAAAGTTACTTTTTTTAATACCACGGCAGAAGAGTATTATGGTGTAGAAAAAAAGGATATAATAGATAAAGACTTAATTGATTTTTTTCCTACGGCTTTACTACCGAGAGTATTGAAAAACAAGACATCTTATCACAATATTTACAACAGTCCTAGAGAAAATACCTTTGTCGTTTCCAGTGCTGTTTTACTTTATGACAGGAAGGGAAATATATTAGGAGGCCTTGCAAGAGATAGGGATATTACGGAAATTGTAAGATTAAGCGAACTGTTGAATAAAACCCAGTCTAACCTTTTGAAATTAGAGAAGGAATATTCAAAGATAACTTCCTCCGGAGAAGCTTATTTTTCTAAAATAATAAGCAACAATTCAGCTTTTATAGAAATTATTAACTTGTGTAAAAACATTTCAAAAACACCTTTAAATATTTTGTTAAAAGGTGAAAGTGGCACAGGAAAGGAATTGTTTGCAAAGGCAATTCATTATGAAAGTGGTAGGAAGGGAAAGTTTATTCCTATAAATTGCAGTGCCATTCCTAAGGAATTATTTGAAAGTGAAATTTTTGGATATGAAGCAGGTGCTTTTACTGGAGCTAAAAGTGAAGGAAAGAAAGGAAAGTTTGAAGAAGCTGAAGGAGGCACTCTTTTCTTAGATGAAATTGGTGAAATGCCTATGGAACTTCAGCCTAAATTATTAAGGGTTTTAGAAGATGGTGTAGTTACCCGTATAGGCGGTAATAAGCCAAAGAAGATTGACGTAAGAATAATTTCTGCTACTAACAAAGATATAAGGGAGCTTATAAGGGAAAATAAATTTAGGAAAGATCTTTATTACAGACTTGATACCTTTCAGGTTAACATACCTCCCTTAAGAGAGAGAAAGGGAGATATAGTTCTTTTAGCAAATCGGTTTCTTCAGGAATTTTGTATGGAGCAGGGAATGAATATAGTGGAAATACCCGATGAAATATTGAATATATTTACTGAATACAGATGGGATGGAAATGTAAGAGAACTGAGAAATGTTATTCAAAGGTCTGCCGTAATAGCAGCCCAAAGGGGAAAAAATAAAATCGAAAAAGATTTTCTTCCTGCCCATCTTCAAAATATTCAGGTAGATGAAATTAATAATTTAATAAAGTTAAACCAAGTAATTTCTCGGGAATATGGCTTAGATGAATATTTGCAAAAAATTGAAAAAAGAATAATTGTGAAGACCTTGGAAGAAACTAACTACAATAAGACGGAAACAGCTAAAAGGCTTAAAATTCCAAGGCCTACGCTGTATTATAAGATGGATAAGTATGGAGTAGGGTAGGGGGACACACTAAGTAGGGATAGTCCTTGGGGTAAGCTTAGAGGAAGGTCCCCGTCATAGCTACCGTTAGAAAGGAAAACAATGGATAAAATAAAATTAGCTGCAACTGCTGCTTTTGGATTGGAAGCAATTGTAAAACGAGAATTAATAGATTTAGGTTATGAAAATATTTCTGTAGATAATGGCTGGGTGTACTTTGATGCAGAAATCAAGGATATTTGTATAGCAAATATACATTTAAGGTGTGCCGAAAGGGTAATGCTTGTAATGGGACAATTTGAAGCTTTAAGTTTTGAAGACTTATTCGACAAAACTTATGAACTTCCTTGGGAAAAGTGGATAAGCAAGGAAGGAAAGTTTACAGTTAAGGGGAAATCTGTAAAATCTAAACTATACAGTACTCCTGACTGTCAAGCTATAGTAAAAAAAGCAGTATCAAAAAAACTCTGCCAATATTATGATCTAGATTGGATGCCGGAAAGTGGAGCGGAATTCACAATTTTAGTGTCAATTCATAAAGATCTTGCAACTATTTCAATGGATACAACTGGTGCAAGAGATGGTTTGTTTAAAAGAGGTTATAGGGAAAAATCAATGACTGCTCCTTTAAAGGAAACTATGGCAGCAGCCTTGGTAAAACTTAGTTTTTGGAATAAGGATAGGATTTTGTATGATCCTATGTGTGGTTCTGGAACCATTGCTATCGAGGCGGCATTAATGGGTAGAAATATCGCCCCAGGCCTTAACAGAGAATTTGCTTCCCATGGATGGCCTTTAGTTAAAGAAGAATATTGGAAAAATGCAAAAATTCAAGCACGAAAAAATATTGATTTCAGCTCTGAAATTAAAATATACGCTTCTGATGTAAGTGAAAAAGCTATAAGAATTGCAGAGGAAAATGCAATTGAAGCCGGTGTAGATGATTGTATAGAGTTTTTTGTAAAGGATATACACCATATTGATAAAACAATAGGTCCTTACGGAGTATTAATTACTAATCCTCCTTACGGTCAACGATTAGGTAAAAATCCTCAAGTTTCAAAGATTCATAACAAATTAGGTCAAGTATTCGGTAAGGATGAAACTTGGTCTATTTATGTAATAACTGCCTCTGAAAACTTTGAAAAGGAATTTGGAAGAAAAGCTAATAGAAAAAGAAAACTTTTCAACGGAGACATGAGAGTAGATTACTACCAATTTTATGGCCAAAGACCAGAAAAGTAGCAATTGGCAGCGAAAAATTAGAAAAATATCCGCTCTCGGTTTCGGCCACGAATAATTCTAAAGCTTATTCCGGTTAAAAATCCTACAGCTTGCAAACTCGCTATCGCTCAAACAGTGCAAGCTGCTTAACGGATTTTTATCCTGCATTCGCTAAGAATTATAATCGTGTCCTGCAAATGTTCGCTAAATATTTTTCTAATTTTTCTTAGCTATCGCCAATAGTGACAAGTTCATAAAAGATCTAGCTTGTTTTAATTTTTCGACTATATTAAGAATAGTAAGAAATCCGGAATAAGCTGTAATATTTATTTATAAATCAGTTGAAAAAAGACAACTTTTATTGTAGACTAATATGTAGGAAGTGTTTGATTTTTTCTAATATTGTGTTATCATATTAACTACGATATTAAAAGGTGAGGCAAGTATGATTAATGAAGTAAGTGCAGGAGGAATTGTCTTTTTTAAAAACAGTATTTTAATGTTAAAAAAGTTTAACGGTGATTGGGTTCTTCCTAAAGGAAGAGTAGAAGGGCATGAGTCTTTAAAAGAAACTGCCCTTCGAGAAGTTTATGAAGAAACAAAGGCAAAAGTTACTCCCATTAAATACTTGGGTAAAATAAATTATGAATTCAGCCGCACCTGCTACCTTGACAAAATCCATATAAGGAAAGAAGTACATTGGTATTTAATGATGGCAAGAAACATGACTTGTACTGCCCAAAAAAATGAAGGCTTTGTAGATGCTAAATTTCTTTCTTTCGAAAGGTCATTAGTACTAGCCCGCTACGATGACGAGAGAAAAATTATTAAGAAAGCTTTAGAGGATATTAAATTCCATTCTTATAAATAGGTGATACTATGACATTTTCTTCAAAAGTTAAAGATGAGTTGTCCAGGACAGAAATTGTAGATATTTCTTGTGCTAGGGCTGAGACTGCCGCCTTCGTTAGGACTGTAGGTTCTATTACCCTTAAGGGACAAAATAAGGTGGAATTTGAGTTTTCTACGGAAAATGCAGCAGTTGCAAGAAGAATATTCAGACTTTTAAAAATAGCTCATGGCATATCTGCAAAGGTAATCGTAGCTAAAAGCAACAGATTAAAAAAACTAAACAATTACATTATTAAAATTCACCAAGAATTAACCAGAAAGTTCCTTATTGACACAGAAATCGCAAAGGAAAATGATTTTAGTATGATAGATTATGGAGTATCCACAAGGATTTTAAGGGATGATTTATCCAAAAGGGCTTATATAAAAGGTTCTTTCATGGGTAGTGGCTCTATAAGCAATCCTGAAAGATCATACCATGTAGAATTTGTCAGCAGTAAGGAAGTACAAAGTAAAATACTTCAGGAATTACTAGAAGGATACGGAATAAAGGCTAAGAACATTATCCGTAAGAATTATTATGTAACATATATTAAGGATAGCGAGCAGATATCAGATTTATTAGCTCTTATGGGTGCTAACAATGCAGTTCTTGATTTTGAAAATATAAGGGTTGTAAAAGAAACACGAAATCAAATTAATAGAGTGATAAATTGTGAAACGGCTAATCTTGATAAAATTGTACATACTTCAATGAGGCAAATTAACAGTATTCAAATATTAAGAAAACATAAGGTTATGGATAAACTTCCGGATAATTTAAGGGAGTTGGCATATTTAAGACTTAAACATAATAATGCAAGTTTAAAAGAATTAGGACAAATGCTAAATCCACCCCTTGGTAAATCAGGAGTGAATCACAGATTAAAGAAAATAGAAAAAATTGCTGAAGATTTAATTGAGCATGAGAAGAGAGGTGTAAATAGTGAGATCGCAAAAAGTAATACTAAAAAATAAAATTGGACTACATGCCAGACCCGCCGCTATATTCGTAAAAAAAGCAAGGAATTACGATAGTGAGATAATTATAAAAAAAGGTATACAGGAAGCAAATGGCAAAAGTATAATAAGCATTATGGCTTTAGGTGCCGTACAAGGTGATGAACTGGTTATTTTAACTAAGGGTTCAGATGAAGATAAGGCTATTGAAGAATTATCTAATTTATTAGAGTTCATGGAAGAAGAAGAGTAAAGAGGGTGAGAACCCTCTAATTTTATGGGAGCATACTAGTACTTAAGTGTACTAGAATAAAAATTATAGGAGATAAAATGAATAATAAAGTATTAGCCCTTGTAGATGGCAGAGAAGTGAAGGAATCAGATTTAAATAACTTAATGCAAAGTTTAGGACAAAATGTTGCTTATTTTCAGGGACCTGAAGGTAGAACAAAACTTATTGATGAATTAGTAATGCACGAGCTTATGTATTCGGAAGCTGTTGAAAACAACTTGGAAAATGATGAAGAATTCATAGAAGTATTTAACAAAATGAAGAAATCAATGCTTCAGCAATATAGCCTGAGAAAAATGTTTAACAGTATAGTTGTAACTGATGAAGAATTAAAAGACTTTTATGAAAAAAATAAAAATAAGTTCAATAAGCAAGAAATGGCTAGTGCAAGCCATATTTTAGTAGAAACAGAAGAAAAGGCAAATGAAATAATAAAAGAAATTGAAGAAGGATTGTCTTTCGAAGATGCTGCAGCTAAATATTCCAGCTGTCCCTCTAATCAAAGTGGCGGAGCATTAGGACAATTTGGTAAAGGACAAATGGTAAAAGAATTTGAAGATGCTGTATTTTCAATGAAGGTAGGCGATATTAGTTCACCTGTTGAAACTCAGTTCGGCCACCATATTATAAAGCTTACAGAGCATAGACCTGCTAAAATTGCGGATTTTGAAGAAGCCTATCAAGAAGTAAAAAACAATTATTTAGCCGTAAAACAAGAAGAAGTATATTTAGAGAAAAAAGAACAATTAAATAAAAAATACCAAGTAGAAATTTTCGAAAAATAATATTCTAATGATGGCAAGGGCTAATGAACTTTATGCACTAGCATTAAAGTTCATTAGCCTTTATTTATACTTTAAATATTAATTGATTATTGGAATTATAAATGATAGAATAAACTACATTTTTAGTTAGTAGGAGTGAAGAAGTAATTGGAAAAAGAAAATAAGAAAATAAAAAAGGCCTTTAAAGCGGCATTTCCTAAAACAATTCCCATCTTAACAGGTTTTATATTTTTAGGTATGGCCTATGGTATATATATGAATGCTTTTGGATTTAACTTTTTATATCCTATGTTTATGAGCTTAATTATATTTGGAGGCTCTACACAATTTGTAACTGTAGGATTGCTTATGGGAACCTTCGACCCGGTAAATGCCTTTGTTTTAACACTTATGATAAATGCCCGTCATTTGTTTTATGGAATTTCAATGTTAGAGAAATATAGGGTTCCAGGAATAAAGAGGTTTTTTTTGATTTTTGGTATGTGTGATGAAACATTTTCTGTAAATTACGCAGCCAATATTCCAGAAGATATAGATAAGGGTTGGTTTATGTTCTTTGTTACCCTCTTAAATTACATTTATTGGGCATTAGGCTCTACTTTAGGAGGTATTTTTGGAGGTTTAGTAGAATTTAATACTAAGGGGCTGGAATTCGTTATGACGGCTATGTTCGTAGTTATTTTTACAGAGCAGTGGTTAAAAGAAGATAACCATAGTAGTTTTATTATAGGACTGTTAGTGTCTGTAGTATGTCTTGTTATTTTTGGCAGCGGTAACTTTATTATACCTACAATGGTATTGATTCTATTAACGCTTACTTTGCTGAGAACAATTTTAATGAAAGCAGGTGAATTAAAATGACAATGACTATTCCTCAACATATTATAATTATATTAGTAGTAACAGCAAGTACCATGTTGACTCGTTTTTTGCCCTTCATACTCTTTCCTGCAGATAAACCTACACCGGAATATGTTCGATATTTAGGTAAAGTTCTCCCTCCAGCAGTATTAGGAATGTTGGTAGTGTATTGTCTTAAAGATGTAAATATATCAACCGGCAGCCATGGTATTCCTGAATTAATTGCAATTATTGTAGTAGTATTGCTTCATCTATGGAAAAGACAGACTCTTTTGTCTATTATTGCAGGAACATTAGTCTATATGCTGCAAGTTCAATTTTTATTTTAATTCATTTCTGAATTCCTTTCTTATGTAGGCGGTATAGTGGGTCATCAATCCACTTACCGCAATAAATTCCAATTTCCATGACAAATAAATAACTTTTAAAAATCAAAAAATTATTATTGACAAATTATATAAAGCTAGCTACAATATAGGTAACTACTCATCGGGTGATGAGTAGTTAAAAAAGTAGTCTTAAATATACATTATGCTTAATATAATGTACTATAAAGAGGAGGCGAGAATGAAAAAATATAATGTAGCAGTAGTGGGAGCCATGGGTGCTGTTGGACAACAGATGATTAAAATTTTAGAAAAGCGATCATTTCCTGTTAATGAGTTAGTACCCTTAGATATTTTAGAAAACGTATCCAAGGAAGTTGCTTTCAACGGGAAAACGTTCATCGTTAAAGAGGCTAAAGCGGGTGCTTTCAAGGATGTAGATATTGCATTGTTTTCTGCCGGTGGAGAGGCAAGTTTGGAACTGGCACCAATAGCTGTAGCTGAAGGTTGTAAAGTTGTTGATAATTCTAGTGCCTGGCGTTTATATGAGGATGTACCTTTAGTAATACCGGAAGTTAATCCTGAAGCCTTAGTTAACAACAAGGGAATTATAGCAAATCCAAATTGTACGACTATACAGATGCTTGTAGCATTGAAACCATTACACGATCTATACAATATAAAGCGTATAGTTGTATCTACCTACCAAGCTGTATCTGGCAGTGGTCAAAGAGCAATTGAGGAATTGAAAAATCAAGGGAAACAATACGCCCAGGGAGAAGAGGTAACTTATAGTGTTTATCCTCATCAAATTCTTTTTAATGCTATACCTCATGTAGATGTATTTTTAGAGAATGGCTATTCCAAGGAAGAAATGAAAATGGTTAATGAAACTCATAAAATTTTAGATCCATCTATTAGAGTTTCTGCTACTACTGTTCGTATTCCAGTATTTAGAGGGCATAGTGAGTCTATAAATATAGAAACTGAAAAAGCTATGGATGTTGAAGAAGTTAAAGACCTTTTAAGCAAATCAAAAGGTATTGTAGTTTTAGACGATTTAGATCAAAATATATACCCTATGGCAATTAACTGTGAAGGTAAAGATGAAGTATTCGTTGGCAGAATCAGGAAAGACGACACTGTGGAAAATGGATTGAATTTATGGGTAGTTGCAGACAATCTAATGAAGGGTGCAGCGCTAAATACTGTACAGATAGCCGAAAAGATGATTGAAATGGACTTAGTTTAAATACCAAGGTGGTTAAGATGGATATAGTTGTTGTAAAATTTGGCGGAACGTCCCTGGCAACGGAAGAGGCTCGATGTCAAGCTATTTCACACATAGCTGCTTTAAGGGAGGCCGGTAAAAATGTAATAGCCGTTGTTTCAGCAATGGGACGTAAAGGTTCACCCTATGCTACAGATACCCTTATTTCCTTATTGAAACCAACTAGTAGACCTGAAAATTTAGATTTACTAATGAGTTGTGGAGAGGTAATATCCGCCTGTGTACTTGCAGATAAGCTTGTAGAAAAAGGAATTGATAGTAGTGTTTTAACGGTAGGACAGGCAGGAATAGTTACAAATGGTATTTTTGGAAGCGCAGATATATTTGATATCGATACTAAGCGTATTAAAATGGAGCTATATGAAGGTAAAGTAGTAATTATACCTGGATTTCAAGGGGTAAGTGTTCGAAAGGAAGTTACAACCTTAGGTCGGGGAGGCAGTGATACTTCTGCTGTAGTAATAGGTGGGTTTATGAAGGCAGAATCCGTACATATATTTACCGATGTTCCGGGAGTAGCGGTTATAGATCCAAGGGTGGTTCCTGAAGCAAAGTTTATGAAATATGTGGATATGGAAGATATGTACTTACTTGCTTTATGGGGTGCTTCAATCGTTCATCCGCGAGCTATTGCTGAAGCTAAAAAGCATAAGGTAAGTGTATACGTTCGTTCTAACTTCCACCAGGGAATGGGTACTAAAATAGAAAAAAATACAAAATTAGAAGAGGGACCTGTGGGAATTGCCCTTATGAAGGAATGCAGTTTGTTTGAAGCTGAGGAGAGGGATAGTCTAATAATAGCAGGTAAAGAGAAAAAGGCAGTTCGACCTTGTCCGGGAAGTGAAAATTCACTTTTAACAGTAGTTTTCAGGGGATACGATGAAGAAAGTATAAAAGATGCCATAGGAAGATTGCCAGTTAAGGGCAGTATATATTTTAACGAATTATGTGCACATATATTTGTTCAATCTAAGGATGTTGAATTATTAGCTAAGGATTTATATAATAGTTTATTTGGAAAAATTGTTGTTAGTGCTTAGCAAGTGCTAAGTGCAAAGACGGAGGAAGATAATGAATTTAAAAAAGGATGTTTGTGTTATAGGTGGAGGTGTCATGGGGCTTGCTACGGCTTACTACCTTCTCAAGGCTGGTAAGACGGTAGCTATTTTGGAAAAAGCAGAAATAGGAAGCGGTGCTTCAAGTTCTTGTGACGATATGATACTTTTGCAATCAAAAAAGCCGGGCATTGCATTAACCTTAGCCATGGAAAGTTTAGAAATGTATAGAGGCTTGCCTGATGAGTTAGATACAGATATAGGTTTCCTTTCCTTGGGAGGAATGGTTATTATTGAAGATGAAAAACAACTTAAAATAATGGAGGATTTTGTAAAACAACAGATTTCTTACGGTTTAGATGTTGAAATAGTAGGTAGAAAAACTCTTTTTAAAAAGCAACCTCATGTAGCGCCTTACATGAAAGCCTCTACTTATAGTAGTGCAGATTCCCAAGTAAATCCCTTAATGCTTATGAGAGCATTTTTACATAATGGACTTAAAATGGGAATGGAAGTATTTAGATATACTCCTGTTAAAGAGCTTAATCAAAAAGGCGACCACTGGGAAGTTAAAGGGGAAAACGATCTTAGTGTAGAATGTGACAGTGTCGTTATTGCAGCAGGTGCATGGTCGGCACAGATCGGTAAATTAATAGGCATAGACATTCCTATTAAACCTATTAAGGGTCAGATTGCAGTTACAGAACAAATTGCTCCCATAGGTGAAACTAATTGTTGGACGGCGGCTTACATAGCATCCAAACATGATCCTTCCATAATGCCTGATAGAAGTGAATATGATAAAGAAATTGGATTAGGATTTGCTTTTTCTAGGGCTAGCGAAGGTAACTACCTTATAGGGAGTACCCGGGAGAATGCAGGTTTTGATAAAACTACTAATTTTAAAGCTATAAGCAGAATGTTAGAACAAACTCGTAAATATTTCCCTATTATGAATGAGGTAAATATAATTCGTACTATGGCAGGCTTTAGACCTGGTACAAAAGATGGAAGTCCTATTATAGGCCCCGTTGATGGTTTTCCTGGCCTATTTATAGCAGCAGGTCATGAAGGGGATGGAATAGCTCTATCGCCTATTACGGGAAAATCTGTGTCAGAAATGGTTAGGGGAGTAGGAAATCACAAAAGATTCGATGAGTTAAATTTAAGAAGATTCTCATAATCTAATAAATTGCATATACTGTAACACTATTCTAATAAATAGTACGATTTAAAATCGTCTATTATAAAATAATTTTAAAAGGAGAAAAAACATGGGTACAGCAGGAATAGTTATTTGGGTTTTAACTATTGCATTATTTGTCGTTTATTTCTTTATCGCCGTTAAGCAAAAGAAACAGGCGGAAGAAAGTTTTGCTAACTACGCAATAGGAGGAGGGGTACTACCTTTCTACTTACTTTTCTTCACTCACTTTGCTAACATTATGGGTGTAGGTAATTTCATGGGTCATGCAGGAAGTGCTTATGTTAACGGACTGCCTTGGCTAGCTTTTATCTTAGGTGAGCAAGGGTCAAAAATTATATTTGCTTTAGTTTTTGCCGGTATGGCAGGTAAGATGACATACAATACTTTCCCGGAAATGATCGATGATTTGATTACTCGTGATAAAGTAACGAGAGCTATGTGCGGTTTGTTGGCATCAGCTATTATGATAGCCTGGGTAGGTGGTCAAGGAAAGGCTTTCGGTGAGCTTTTCAGTATATTTACAGGTGCAAACCCTGTTCCCATAATATTATTCTTTACGGCCATGTTCGTATTCTATACTACTATGGGAGGTATGCTGTCATTAGTGTGGATGGACCTTGTTCAAGGTCTTATATGCGTTGTTTTTGGAGCCTTATTCTATATTTTCGCCTTCTCAAAGATAGATTTCAGCTTTGCTGTTTTAGGTTCACGTTTAGCTGAAGTAGGTCAGGCACAGTTATTTACTTTTGCAGGAACAGACACTATGAACATAATTACCAGATTTGTAACAGGATGTGTAGGAATTTTAGTAGCACAGATTTACTGGCAACCATGTTTCGCAGCAAAAAGTCCTAAGACAGCGAAACGATCTATGTTCTATGGTGGTTCTGTTGCTATAATATTTACTATGTTAACTGCAGTAGTTGGATTGATTATAATGACCATAAATCAAGACTTAGATGCAAACTCGGCAATGTCATGGTTTATGTTAAATGAAACTCCTATGATTATTACAATAATGCTATTTGTATTAGTATTAGCAGCAGGTATGTCTTCAGCAGACTCTAACCTTAATTCAGCTGCAATTCTTGTTGCAAATGACTTAATAAAACCTTTCAAAACGGATATTACTGATAGGCAAATGATTTCATTAACAAGAACTTTAACTGTTGTAATAGGTGCACTTTCAGCAATAGGGGGAATATATGCGGCTTCCATAATGAGTTTGTTCTCCAGAGCCTATTCAATGGCAGGTGCAGGTTTAGTGCCGCTACTAGTTATAGGACTTATATGGAAGGAAGAAGCTAGTGACGGACCAGTTATGGGTAAGAAAAATAGTAAAGTTACACCTTGGGGTGCCCGTGTAGGTATAGTAGTTGGGGCTGTACTTTCTCAGATAAGTGCTTTAGGACCAAATGCTGTTTTAATTGCTTTGGCTGCTTCTGCAGTTTGTATAGTAGTAGTATCCTTAGTTACTAAGGACATAGATAATAATCCTAAATTTGTTAGTGAAGGAAATGTAAATCCTGTACAAAAAGTATATTAGGCATAAGTCTTACAGTCTTTAGCAAATATTGTACATATCTTGATTTTTCTGTCATGAATATGTACAATATTGCTAAAGTTATGTAGAACGGAGGATACAATGCAAAAAAAACTACAGGAGAAGGAAGTAGCAATTTTAGAGTCCCTTAAAGTTGCCCAAGGACCTATGGGGTCCTGGAATTTAGTTGAAAAACTAGAGGAAAAAGGCCAATACGTAAGTTCTGCCACTATAGGAAGAACTTTAAGTAGCCTTGAAAGAAGAGGATTTGTAAAAAAGGATGGTCATAACGGTAGGGTTATTACTAAAAGTGGCTTAGAAGCCTTAAATAATCATGAAATGTTTAACTACTTAAATGAACAAGCTCAGACCTTGGAGCAAATGATTTCTACGACAGTTTTAGAAGATTATATAATTGTATTGCAAGCTCGGAAGGCCATTGAAAGAGAGACGGCTCGTCTAGCAGCAGAAAATATAACTAGAGAAGAATTAGCTGCTATAAAAAGTATTTTAGACGAACAAAGGGAAAGACATAGAACAGGTGAATCTGTAGCAAGTAGTGATATTTCTTTTCACAGAGCAATCGCTAAAGCTTCACGAAATAAAGTTCTTGAAACTCTCTACTTAATGCTTTTCAGCTACGGTCAGCAAACTACTATATTTGAGCATGTGCGAAAACAGGTAAATGCTATTTATATGACTTCTCACGAAGAAATATATCAAGCCTTAAAAAAACATGACTCTGAACTTGCAGAAAAGTGTATGATTAAACATATAGATAGTTTAATTGAAGATGTAACTAAGTATTGGGATTTATTTTATTGAAGTAAAATTAATAATTGAAGTAAAACTTTATGAAAATTGAGGTAGAAAAATGTGTGATGAATTAATATGCCGCTGTGAGGAAATTTCCCGTGGAGAAATAGAGGCTGCTATTGAAGATGGAGCTGTAACTACTAATGAAATAAAACGCTTTACGAGAGCCGGCATGGGACTTTGCCAAGGGCGGACCTGTAGAAGACTGGTAGAACGGATATTGTCTGAAAAGACAGCTACTCCTCTCAGTGAAATACAACCATCCGGTTACCGTCAGCCGGTTCGTCCGGTACGGTCGGATTTAATAGAAGAATATAACAACAAATCAGAAGGAGGATTAACTAAATGAATAACTGGGGAAGAATAATTACAGCCATGGTTACTCCCATGGATGCTGAAGGGAAGATAAATTACGATAAGGCGGCAGAGCTGGCTAAACACTTAGTTGAACAAGGGAATACAGCTTTAGTTATAAATGGAACCACAGGAGAATCTCCTACAGTTACGTCAGAAGAAAAGGAAAAATTACTGACAGTTGTAAAGGAGGCAGTAAATGTACCAATTATTGCAGGAGTAGGAACTAATTGCACTCAGGCTACTATTGAGAATGCTCTTATAGCGGAAAAAGTAGGAGTAGACGGCCTTCTAGTAGTAGTTCCCTATTATAATAAGCCCAATCAGGAATCTCTTTACCAGCATTTTGCTCAGGTGGCAAAAGCGACTAAGTTACCGCTTATGTTGTACAATGTTCCGGGACGTACCGGTATGAATATGACTGCTGAAACATCGGTAGCTCTTTCTAAAATTTCTAACATAGTAGCACTTAAAGAAGCATCCGGAGATTTAAATCAACTTGCTACTGTAGTACGTGATGCCGAAGAAGGCTTCGCCGTATATACGGGAGAAGATGCCCAAATACTACCTACCCTAGCAGTAGGAGGATACGGTGTTGTATCTGTAACAGCCCATGTAGTATGCAAAGATATAAAGAATATGGTAGAAAGCTATTTAAAGGGTAATGTTGAAGAAGCAGCTAAAATTCATTTAAAGCTAATTAAAATTACCGATAAAATGTTTATGACTGCAAATCCTATTCCTGTAAAAGCAGCCCTTAATATTTTAGGTATGGATGTGGGAATTACACGTATGCCTTTGGCTGCACCTTCTGATAATGTAATAAATGAATTAAAAGATGCTATGTCTGAGTTGGGACTTTTGGAGGTAAAATAATGAACAGAATAGTTAATCATCCTATTTTAGAAGAAGGCAAACAGGGAAAAGAAGTGCAGATATTTGTGGATGATAAACCTATTACAGCCATGGAAGGTGAAATGATTGCTGCCGCTTTAATTGCAAATGGTATACATATAAACAGGTATACAGCTCATGAACATAAACCGAGAGGTATTTATTGTGCTATAGGTCGTTGTACTGACTGCATAATGACTGTTAATGATGTGCCTAATATACGTACTTGTGTTACCAAGGTAGAGGAAGGTATGCGAATTACAACCCAGAAGGGTATGGGAGTTTGGTCTGAGGAGGAACGGTAATGTATGAAACGGAATTAGCAATAGTAGGAGCGGGGCCTGCAGGGCTTTCGGCAGCTATAGAAGCACGGAAGGCCGGAGTTGAAGTCTTGCTTATAGATGAAAATTCCCGACCTGGAGGACAGTTGTTTAAACAGATACATAAATTTTTCGGTTCCCGAGATCATAAGGCAGGAATTAGAGGAATGAATATAGCTAGTACACTTTTGGAAGAAAGTGAAGAATTGGGTATAGAAACTTGGCTTAAGGGAGAAGTTTGCGGTATAGAAGAGGGACGAAATCTATGGGTTGTACGAGATAGAAAGTGTAGCGAACTTGTAAAGGCTAAGAAAATAATTCTTGCTACTGGTGCAACAGAAAATGCCGTAGCTTTTAAAGGTTGGGAACTTCCAGGTGTAATGGGAGCCGGTGCAGCTCAAACTATGATAAACGTTAATAGGGTACTACCTGGTAAAAAGGTAGTAATGTTAGGTTCTGGTAATGTGGGAGTAATAGTTGCCTACCAGCTTTTACAGGCTGGAGCAGAGGTTGTTGCTATTTTGGAAGCAGCCCCTAAGTTAGGTGGTTATGGAGTCCATACGGCAAAAGTAGCCAGAGCAGGTGTTCCCCTATATGTTTCTCACACAATAAAAACTGCTTTTGGAAAAGATCATGTGGAAGCTGTTGAAATAGTTGAATTAGACAGTTCATTTAAGCAAATTCCCGGAACGGAACGTATACTAGAAGTAGATACGGTTTGTTTAGCCACAGGATTAACTCCTCTTACGGAATTAGCCTGGCTTGCAGGTTGTAAATTTAATTATGTTCATGCTTTAGGTGGTCATTTACCTATTCACGATGATAAAATGCGTTCAACACAGCCGGATATATTCCTTGCTGGGGACATATCCGGAATAGAAGAAGCTAGTACTGCCATGGAAGAAGGAAGATTAGCCGGCATAAATGTTGCTACTGAATTAGGATATATTTCTGAAGAAGAAGCTAGAGCTCGTTCTAATGAAATATGGGATAGTCTTAATTCACTAAGAAGCGGCTATTTTGGAGAGAGACGCCGTACTTCAAAAGATTCTATGTTACAAAAGGGAAAAGAGGTGATTAAATGGAATCATTAAAAACTACAGGGGCTCCTTCCTTAAAGGAACTTCATAATTCTCCAGGTTTTCCAACAGAGGAAGATATTCATAAAGGCCCTATTGCAATAATTGAGTGTATAGAAGAAATTCCATGTAATCCCTGTGAGGCTTCCTGTCCCCAAGGGGCAATAAAAATCGGTAAACAAATTACAAATTTACCTAAGATGGACTTCGAAAAATGTATTGCTTGCGGTATGTGCATAGCAGCATGTCCCGGTTTAGCAATTTATATAAAGGATTATAACTATAGTGAAAACATGGTCCTACTGTCATTTCCATATGAATACTATCCACTTCCTGAGGTAGGAACTAGAGTTGAGGCAGTAACAAGACATGGAAAGTATGTTTGTGAAGCTAAAGTAATAAGAGTGCGTAATCCAAAATCTAATGATCGTACCGCCATCATTACTATTGAATATCCCAAAGAATACTTTGAAGAAGTTGTAAATATAAAGAGAATAACTGTTTCATAATTCAAAGCATAAAGCCAATATTGGCTTTATGCTTTGAATCCTTTAACTGCCTTTTCTGCTATTGTCCCCTATATGCCTTAAAAGACCAGTGTGAATTAGCTAGTGACTTTTAGCTTGTCTCTATGTTTAAAGGGCTATTTCTTTGGGTATAAGTTTAATACAAATATATTTCGAAGGAGGCCCGCCCATGAGTGATATTAAAAAAATATTAGTACCTATTGACGGTTCGGCGGCTTCAAGGAAGGCTGCAGAAAGGGCTGTTAGTATAGCTAAAAAAAACGATAGTGAAATTACTTTTGTTACAGTAGCAGCTGTACCGGATTTGTACAGGTATGGTGATATGAGGTTTAGAGTTGAAAAAAGTTATGGCGATATAGTAAATAACGCCAAGGAATTGGAAACAAAAATGATTGATAAGTTTTTAGATGAATTAAATATTGAAGGGATCAATTTTGAAAAGATAGTTGTTGTAGGAGAACCTTATGAAGAAATATTGAAAATAGCTAACGAATCTAAATATGATTATATAGTAATGGGACGAAGAGGATATTCTAAAATTACAAGATTTTTCATAGGCTCAGTAACTCAAAGGGTTATTTCAGAAGCCCCATGTCCAGTTATAGTTGTTAAAGAATAATCTTCCAAACTAAAAAACCCCTATAAAATTTAGGGGTTTTTTATTTGGAAAGTTCTTGAAATCACCATTTTCTTATGATATTATGGAGATTAATCTTTATCCTATAGATTTAAGGAGAAATTATGATTGATATAAAAATAATAGTACTGGTAATGTTTTTTATAATTCAAATAAGTATGCAATTTACTCTTAATAAAATACTTATTGAATTAAAAGAAATAAAATTACTTCTAATGCGTATTAAAAATAGCAAAGGAGAATAATTTCTATATATTTAACCATAATATTCTTATGTAAGGAGGAAATTATGGCTAAAAAGAAGAAGAAAGAACTAACGCCTAACGATATTATGAAAATGGAAATAGCAAAAGAGTTAGGTCTTATGGATAAAGTCGAAGAACTTGGCTGGGGAGGACTTACAGCAAAAGAAACAGGAAGAATAGGCGGGTTAATGACAGCTAAGAAAAAGAAAAGGAAGAAAAATGAAGAATAGCTATAAGGAGTTTTCGCAAATTTATGATTTGCTTATGGATATAGACTATGAACAATGGACAAACTTTATTATAGATAAATTGCAGGATAGAAAAACAGTTTTAGAAGCAGCTTGTGGAACCGGCAGCGTAACTAAAATATTGGCAGATAATAATTATAAAATTACTGCCTTTGATTTATCCGAGGACATGCTTATGAGAGCTTATGAAAAGCTTAAAAGGAGTCCTATGGTAGGTTTTTTAAAGTTAGACATGGTTAATTTTAAAATAGATAGTAAATTCGAAGCTGCTATTTGCTGTTGTGACGGTGTAAATTACCTTAACAAAGATGAGGCAGGTTCTTTTTTTGAGAGGGTTTATAAGCATTTGAAAAATGATTCCAAATTTATTTTTGATATTTCTACCAAGTATAAGTACGATACAATCTTTAACGATACTTATGTCTATGAGGATGAAAATATATTTTACGTTTGGGAAAATATAAATAGTGAGGGAATTATAAATATTGAAATAAATTTTTTCCTTAAGGACGAAGATAAATATACTAGAATTACTGAGGAACAAATACAATATGTACATAAAACAGAAGAAATACTTAATATGCTGAAGGATGTAGGATTTAAGGATGTAGAAGTATTTGATGATTATAGCCAGGAAAGCTATTCGGACACATCTTTAAGGGCAGTTTTTTTAGCAAGTAAAGCTGATTAAGGGATTCTCGTTGCTAGACATTTTTATTATTTTTCTTGATTGTAATAGTTGCAGTAATAAAAGATTAAAATTGAAAGGATAAAACAATGGATTATATGATACGGGCAATGGATAAAAAGCAAACATTCAGACTTTTTATGGTAAGGTCAACAAATACGGTAGAAGAAGCTAGATGTCATCATAATACGACGCCTACCGCATCGGCTGCCTTTGGAAGAACTCTTACTGCAGGTTTAATGATGGGATATATGATGAAAAATGAAAGGGATCGATTGACCATTAATATAAATGGTGGAGGACCAATCGGTACAATTTTAGCTGTTTCTGACAATAAAGGAAATGTCAAAGGTTATGTAGGTAACCCTACTGTGGATTTAAAATTAAAAGAAAATGGGAAATTAGACGTAGGAAAAGCTGTAGGAATCAATGGCAAATTAACTGTTATGATGGATATAGGTATGAGGGAGCCTTACCTTGGAAGTACTGACTTAGTAACGGGAGAAATAGGAGAAGATATAGCCTATTACTACTATCTTTCAGAACAACAAAATACGGCTGTAGCTTTAGGAGTATTAGTAGATAGGGATTATTCAATTAAATCAGCAGGAGGTTTCATAGTTCAACCCTTGCCCTTTATTGAGGAGGAAGATTTATTAAAATTAGAAAATACTCTTAATAATCTAAAATCAGTGTCAGATTATTTTGATAATAGTAAGGATGTTGAGGATATTGCCAGGGAAATATTCAGCGATTTTGAAATTGAAATAACTGATAAAATTCCTGTTAAATTTAACTGTGACTGTTCGGAAGACAGAATGGAAAAAGCATTGATTTCATTAGGCAAGGATGAGCTTAAAGAAATAATTGAAGAAGATGAAAAAATTGAAACTGTATGTCATTTTTGTAATAAGAAGTATATGTTTGCAGGAGATAAGCTTGAGAAGATTTTAAAATATATTGAGTAAGAGTTCATTTAATTAGAGAAAAAATATAATAGGAGAAAACTATTTCTCTTATTATAATATAAAGTTAGACAAGCTATAAGGATGGGAGGTAATTATGAAGTATTTAGCAAAAGATAATAGTAAATGTATCCAGTGTGGAAACTGTGAGACTGTATGTTCAAAGACCTATTTCAAGGAAGACAATTATGAAAAATCATGTATTCAAATAAACAAAGAGGGTGACCCTGAAATTAATGTTTGTAATCAATGTGGAGAATGTATAGATATATGTCCTGTAGTCGCAATAAAAAGGGACAAGCTAGGTGTAGTTAGGATCGATAAGAAAATTTGTGTAGGTTGTTTTATGTGTGTTGGTTTCTGTCCTCAACTATCTATGAGACAGCATGATGACTATATAGAGCCTTTCAAGTGTATAGCCTGTGGTCTATGTGTTAAAGAATGCCCTACTGGCGCTATCTACATAGATGAAAAAAGTGATGATGAAGCAAGGGAATTGAAATTGGACGAAGTTTTTAGGAGGTAGTAATGGATATTAAAAAAATGAGAGAAAGCCATAAGTTGTTGGCAGAATATAAATATGAACTTGGTAAAATAGAAAGAGGATATGCAAATAGAACTTTGTATGTAAATATTTCCGATAACACTATAAGTTCAAAACCTGTAACTGAAACTATGAAAGAAAAATTTGTAGGAGGTAAAGGTTTCGGTCTGTGGTATTTGTGGAATGCAACAAGTCCTTCTACAAAATGGGATAGTCCGGAAAACGAAATAGTTATTGCAGGAGGACCTGCCTGTGGTATTACTCAATATGCTGGTACGGGAAAATCATTAGTTTGCAGTATTTCTCCTTTGACAGGTATTCCCATAGATTCAAATGTAGGAGGTTATTTTGGACCCTTACTGAAGTTTGCAGGTTGGGATGCTCTTGAGGTACAAGGAAAAGCTGACAATGATATTATTGTATACATAGATGGAAATAAGGGAGTAGTTACAATTGAAGAAGCACCTTTAGAAGCCGTAGACGGTCATATTTTAGGAGAACAGCTTACGGAAATGTACGCGGATAACGAAGATGACAAAAGAAATGTAGCCGTTGTAACTGCAGGTACAGGAGCGGAACATACTCGTATGGGCTTGTTGAATTTTTCATTTTATGACCCAAGAAGAAAAACAACCAGGCTTAAACAAGCTGGTAGAGGTGGAATAGGGACGGTATTTCGTAACAAGAAAATCAAGGCCCTAGTTGTAAAATTCAGTAATGTAAAGGGTAATTTAAACAACGCTTACGATCAATCTATAATAAATAAAACAGGAATAAAATACCATAAGGAAATTCATGATTTAGACCATCTTCAAAATAATATGCGTAAAATAGGAACTGCAAATATTATTGAGGTAATGGATGAATACGATTTATTGCCTGTAATGAATTTTCAATATGGTAGCCATCCCGACACTGAAAAAATAAAGTCCACTGTATTTATTGAAAAATATATTACTCAAGGTGTTCAAGACGGTTGCTGGTATGGATGTTCTATGGCTTGTGCTAAGGCAGCTGATAACTTTACCTTAAAAACAGGACCTTACAAAGGACAGAAAGTTACTGTTGACGGTCCCGAATATGAAAATGCTGCCGGCTTAGGTTCAAACTGCGGAATTTTTGACCCAGCAGCAATATTGGAACTAAACTTCTACTGTGATACTTACGGTATAGATACTATTTCTTTCGGTACTGCTACTGCTTTTGCAATGGAATGTTATGGAAGAGCTATAATTAATAAAGAAGCTACTGGAGGATTAGAATTAAATTTCGGTAACTTTGAAACAGCCGTAGAACTTCTTCACCAAATGTCAAGAGGTGAAGGTTTTGGAACGGTCATAGGTCAAGGTGTTCACAGAATGAAAAAAATGTTTGTGGAAAAATACGGAGCCGACGCAGACTTTTTATTCGATATAGGAATGGAGCAAAAAGGACTTGAATATTCAGAGTATGTTTCTAAAGAATCTCTTGCTCAACAAGGAGGATACGGTTTTACAAATAAGGGTCCCCAACATGATGAAGCTTGGTTGATTTTTATGGATATGGTAAACAACCAGCTACCTACTTTTGAAGATAAGGCAGAAGCATTGCATTACTTCCCTATGTTTAGAACTTGGTTTGGCTTGTACGGATTTTGTAAACTTCCATGGAATGATATAGTCCCTGAAGGTAACCAATATACTGATGAGCCAGCTAAAGTTCCTGAGCACGTACAAAATTACTTGGACGTAGCCTATGGCGTAACTGGCAAAAGATTAAAAGTTTCAGACATGATAAGAGAATCTGAAAGAGTATATAATTTCCAGAAAATATTCAACATAAGAATGGGTAAGGGTTTAAGAAAGGACGATAAAGCCCCCTATCGCTCCATGGGTCCCGTAACTAAGGAAGAATATGAATCCAGACAAGAAAGGTACGATAAACAATTAAAGGAAATAGGATACCATATAGAAGGTAAGACTACTGAAGAAAAAATTGCGCAATTAAGAAAATATAGAGAAGATCAATATGAGCAACTGATGGATGCAGTTTACAAAAGAAGAGGATGGAATTCAAAGGGAGTTCCAAAGATAGAATATTTAAAAGAAATAAAGATGGATTTACCGGAATTAATAGAAGTAGTCAAAGACTTACAATAACCCCCTAGGAGGTGGTAAAAATAATTAAACTTAACAATAGAGATTTTCCTTGGGAAGAAGGTTTAACTATAAAAAAAATAATGGAAAAAAAGAGATACACCTTTCCTAAAATAGTAGTAAAAGTTAATGGAAAAGTTATTGAAAAGGAAGATTACGAAAAAACAGAAGTTAATAAAGGGGATAAGGTTGAAATGATCCACCTTTTAGCCGGTGGGTAATACAAATATAAGTATAAGATTCTTCGCTAAGGCTCAGAATGACGAGGTCTACGCCCAAGCATTTATTCTAAGCAATGTTAAATCATTGATACGGAGGAATAACTGTCATTTTGAACCACAGGTGAAGAATTTTTTTATTTGTAGAATATTATTGATTATTTTGTTATAATTTCAAAAGTTAAAGTAATGAAAAGGAAATGTTTTTTAACTTTTGAATTACTTGTATTTATCAGGAGATAATAAAATGAATCCATACATTCCAAATCAAAATCCACGCTATGTAATTATAGATTACAGAGCCAGTGAAGAAATTCTAAATTACTTGAGAAAATTAAATATTCAACCTATAAAAACCATAAAATGCACAGATTTACAAGAGCCTGTAGACGGTCATCCAGACATGGTCATTCATCCTATAGACTTTGAAACTTTCATCGTTGCTCCAAACGTTTACGATTACTACAGAAATGTTTTAGACCACAAAGGAATAAAAGTTATTAAAGGTGGAAAAACTCTTAGCAGAAACTATCCTGAGGATATAGCATATAATGTAGCAAGAATAGGGAGATATGCTGTTCATAATACTCAGCATACAGACCAGCTATTGAAATATTATTTGGAAGAAGCAGGCATTGAATTAATTCATGTAAATCAAGGCTATACAAAGTGCTCCGTAGCCACTATCAGTGAGAACAAAACTTTGACATCAGACTTCTTGATACATGAAACACTCATATCCTACAATATAGAAAGTATGTATATAGATCCAAAGATTGTCCGTTTAGAAGGCTATAACTATGGATTTATAGGTGGCTGTACAGGTTTAATAAATGATAAAATATTTCTGTCAACAGGTAAAATATTTGATGAAAATATTTCTTTTTCATTAAAAGAATTTGTTCAGTCATCGGGATATGTGTATGATGAAGCTTCTAATCAGCAAATAACAGATTTAGGAACGCTGATACCGATAATATAACCTCCCTGACCGAGAGGAGTGACTAAGTGGAGCTTTTATCATTAGAGTTAAATGAAAATGAAAATCATGAAATTTATAATAATATAAGAATATTAACCAATATAGATGAAAGTAATATAAATATAGAATTATCGTCAACAGATGAAGGAAATATAAGGATTAGATATTTTACTGATAGTAAGGTAAACAAAAAAGAGTATACAAATAAAATTATAGGAAAAGTAACGAAACTTTTGGTTGAGTATACCAAGTTAGTGGGAATAGATTGTCTTAAGGAAAACTATTTTTACTTTGATGAAGATGAAGTAAGTGCAATAATATCTACCATAGAGGATGAAATAGAAAATGATATTAAAATACAGTTAATTATAAAAAATAAGTTTAAAGAGGTCTTAGAAAAGTCTAAGTTAATAAATTTAAACGGATTTGTCAATTTCAGGCTTAAATTTATTAAGCTTTATGCAGCTCAGGTAGTAGAACGCTGCATAGATTCATACCTAATGAAGAAAGAGTATATGGATTTTATAAGTATTATTAAATTAATTTCCGATACTGAGGAAAAGGAATATGCTGTTTTGAACGTACTTTTCAATAATAATAAAGTTCAAGTATATGATAAAGATATGCATAAACTTAATTATTTGTCAAATGTAGAGTTTTCTGCTGAATTAAATTCAGAAAGAAACAACTATGATGAAAATGTAATAAATATTTTATTAAGTGTATCTCCTAAAAAAATAATACTTCACGATTCTAAATTAAGCAAAAGAGACAAAGAGGCATATAATACAGCAAGTATAATTAAAAAAATATTTGAAGGAAAAGTTGAAAATTGCAGCGGTTGTAAGTACTGCGAATTCCTGTAAGGTTGCTAAGGACAGCTAATTAACTTAGTTATAAAAGAACAGGGACTCTATTGGCAAATAGCCAAAAGGTCCCTGGGCTTGTTATTGGACTGCTATTTCAGTCCAACGCTGTGTATATAGGTCTATAAATTCTTTTGGGTCTCTGAACATTTCCATTTTATCAATATCTTCCTGGGGAATGTTGAAGGCAGGATTGTTCAGTAGTTCTTCATCTACTTCCTTTATAGCTTCTGTATGGACAGTAGAGTACCAAACTTCGTCTATATTTCTTAAAGTTGCTTCCGTTGAGCATAGGAAGTTAATAAATTTTTCAGCTAAGGGCTGATTAGTCGTTGTTGAAGGAATAATCATTGCATCGATCCAAATGTTGCTACCTTCTTTTGGAATAACGAAATCTAAGTTTTCATTTTCAGCCATTGCAGCTACTGCTTCTCCAGACCATACTAATGCCATATTTGCTTCTTCATTTACCATAATGTCAGGAGCCCCGTCAGTAATGTAAGCCATTACTAAGGGTTTTTGTTTAAGGAGTAAATCCTTAGCTTCATCTAACTCATTTTCATCTACCGTATTCATGGAATATCCTAATAATTTAAGAGCTGCACCGAAAGAGTCTCTTTGGGAATCCATCATAATTATTCTTTGAGAATGATTTTCGTCCCAAAGAATCTCCCAGCTATTAGATGAAACATCAACGGTATTTTTGTTATACAATATTCCTAATGTTCCCCAGAAATAAGGTACCGAGTATTCATTGTTAGGGTCATAGGGATGATTTTTAAAATCTTGGTCTATATATTTATAATTAGGTATATTGTCAAAATTTAATTTGTTGACCATTCCTTCGTCGATCATTCTTTCAATCATATATTCACTAGAAAAAATTAAATCATAACTTGAAGCCCCTGCTTTTACTTTAATATACATTTCTTCAGGAGTAGAATAGGTATCATACTTAATTCTTACATTGTGTTCATTTTCAAATTCTTTTAATAAATCTCTGTCGATATAAATATCATAATTTAATATATTTAAAACTTCTCTGTCTCCGGAACTACATCCTGCTAGAACAAAAACCATTACTAAAATTATAATTATCAATATTAATCTTTTCACTCTTTTACCTCTTTTCTTTTAAATTTACTTACTCTTTCAGCACTTGTTCTTTTGTTAATCAATATCATTAAAATTAATACTACAGTCAGCATAATTGTAGACAAAGCATTAATAGTAGGACGAACACCTCTTCTAGCCATAGAGTAAATTATTATAGAAAGATTGGTAACTCCTTCGCCCTTTGTAAAGTAGCTTATTATAAAATCGTCGATAGATAGTGTAAATGCCATTAAGAATCCTGTTACTATTCCCGGCTTAATTTCCGGTATAATTACTTTTCTAAGAGCATACATGGGAGTAGCTCCTAAGTCCATGGCAGCTTCAGTTATATGAACATCTAACTGCTTTAATTTGGGAAGTATGGACAGTATTACGTATGGAATATTAAAGACTATATGGGATAAAAGCATGGTGTTAAATCCAAAGTCCATATTAAATGATATATATAAAATCATTAGAGATATTCCCGTAACTATATCCGGGTTTAAAACCGGCAAATAGTTTACATTTAATATTAAAGATTTTGTTTTTCCCTTCATGCTGTTTATTCCTATTGCCGCAAATGTACCTATAATTGTAGATATAATTGCAGAAATTATTGCAATAGATATAGTGTAATAAAAGGCTAAACGAATATCACGATCATAAAAAAGCTCAACATACCATTTTAATGTAAATCCTGTCCAATTACCTCTCGATCGGGATTCATTAAAAGAGAAAACAGCTAAAACTACTATAGGGGCATAGAGGAATATAAATATTATAGCCATATATATTTTAGATAAA
The DNA here is from genome assembly GCA_012518555.1 of Tissierellia bacterium. Classification (GTDB taxonomy): domain Bacteria; phylum Bacillota; class Clostridia; order Tissierellales; family Sedimentibacteraceae; genus Sedimentibacter. Next base: position 25,192 of record JAAYRW010000045.1, on the reverse strand, counting down.
TACTTTTTTACCATAATCTTGCCCCTCCTTCCTTATCTATGTCAAATTTATTCATTATTGACATGGAAAGCAGTATTATAAGCATCATTACAATGGAAATTGCCGAACCGAAATTCCAGTCTCCATTTATAATGAACAGCCTTTCTACTAAGTTTCCTATCATCATGTTTTTATTTCCTCCTAACAGTTGAGGAATAATAAATGTACTTACAGCAGGCATGAAAACCATTATAATTCCAGAAATAACACCAGGCATACTTAAAGGAAGTATAACTTTAATAAAAACTGTTTTCTTATCTGCACCTAAATCATCTGCTGCTTCTAAAAGTCCCCTATCCATTTTACTTAAAGCAGTATAAATAGGAAGTATCATAAAGGGAAGGAAGTTATAAACCATTCCCATTACTGTAGCCCCTTTTGTATAGAGTAAGTTAAATGTAGGTAGACCTAATAAACTGAAAAGATTATTAAGTATGCCGTTATTTCCTAAAATAGTCATCCAAGCATAAGTTCTTAGAAGCATATTCATCCACATAGGCAGTATACAAAGAAACAAAAGTGTATTTCTTCTTGATAAATGAGCATTGGAAATTATAAATGCTGCCGGATAACCTATTAGTAAACAGATTATGGTTGAAACTGCCGCTAAGTATATGGAATCCCACAAAATATTTAAATATAAAGGATTAAAAAAATTCTTAAAATTTTCTAGTGTAAACTGTATTGTAGTAATACCATCTGATTCTTTAGTCGTAATACTGTATAATAGTACTAAAAATGCAGGCAAAGCTATAAATATAATTATCCATATTATATAGGGATAAGCGAAATACTTGGTTCTATTTTTCAATGCTATTCCCCCTTTACCATAATATGAATATCATCAGCTGTTAATGTTAAGCCTACACTAGTACCTACAGCAGCCATATCTGTTGAATGAACTAAAAATTCATAGCCATTAGCCTCAATGTCCATTTCATAATGAACACCTTTAAATATTACTGACTTTACCACACCTTCTAATTTACCCTCTCCTGCAGGAGTAAGATCCAAATCTTCCGGACGAATTACTACATCTACTTCTTCCCCTCTACCAAAGCCTGCATCTAAACATTGAAACTTCTTACCTAAAAATTCTACCAAGTAATCATCATGCATTATACCGTCTAAAATATTGCTTTCCCCGATGAAATCTGCTACGAATGCATTTTCAGGCTCATTATATATGTCGATGGGGGTTCCCATCTGCTGGATTATACCATCATTCATTACTACTATAGTATCAGACATAGTAAGAGCCTCTTCTTGGTCGTGGGTTACATAGATAAATGTAATTCCTAACTGTTGTTGCATAGCCTTTAACTCATGTTGCATTTCTTTTCTTAACTTTAAGTCTAAGGCTCCTAAAGGCTCATCTAGCAAAAGTACCTTGGGCTCATTGACTAAGGCCCTGGCAATGGCAATACGTTGCTGTTGTCCGCCGCTTAGTTGGTCAATTCTTCTTTTACCGTAATTTTTAAGATTAAAAAGTCCAAGCATTTTTTCAACTTTTTTAGTAATAGTTCCTTCATCCATTTTTTTAATCCGAAGGCCGAAGGCTATATTTTCAAAAACATTTAAATGAGGAAATAAAGCATATTTTTGAAAAACAGTATTAAGTTGTCTTTTAAAAGGAGGTAGGTCATTTATTAATTGACCATCAAAATATACTTCCCCTTCATCAGGAATTTCAAATCCTCCTATTATCCTTAAAGTTGTGGTCTTACCGCAGCCACTTGGTCCCAACAAAGTAACAAATTCATTTTCCTTTACGGATAAATTAATATCGTTAAGAACTATTTCTCCGTCAAACTTTTTAGTAATATTATTAAGTTGTATTATTGCTTTGTCCATATCATTCTCCTGTCTAAAAATTTGGGGGAGTACATACCCACAGTACTCTTGCGGTATATTTACCTGTATTCTCAATATAGTGAGTTTTGTTTGCTTTTATATAAAAGGATTCTCCTTTTTTAACTTTATAAACTTGATTTCCGTAATTGAGAATTATGGAACCATTTAATACGTAACCGAATTCTTCTCCATCGTGAGGTTCATCAGCCTTAGTTTTACTATTTGGGCCTAATTCTATTAAAATAGGTTCCATTTTGTTTTTTTGGGCATTAGGGACGATCCAGTTTATTATATAATTATCATCAGATTCTTTTACAAACACATCCTCCTGTTTAAATACAACTTTAGTATCTGTAGATTGGTTGAAAAAGCTGGCTAAATCAGTACCTAAACATTCAAGTATGTCTGTGAGTGTTGCAATAGACGGTGATGTTAAATCCCTTTCTAATTGTGATATATATCCCTTTGTTAACTCACATCTATCTGCTAATTCTTGCTGAGTGAGGGAATTTGCAACTCTTAATCTTTTTAAATTTTCTCCTATAGTCATAATGTGCCTCTCGTTTGTTGTTAAACTTTAAGTTTAAAATTACTAAACTTATGAACAGATATCATTATATATAGGGAATAGGTCTATGTCAATAAAAATTTTCATAAATTTTTTCTAAAAAATAACATATGTTTACAACTACTAAACAAAATTTATAGAAAGAAATTTAGTTAACCTTAAGTATTGACATAGCATATTCTTCTATTATATAGTTAGTTAATAAGTGAAAGCAGGTGAAAGATGGCTAAAATAAAATCGAAATTCGTTTGTCAGGAATGTGGTTATGAAACGGTAAAATGGCTTGGTAAATGTCCTTCCTGCAGTCAATGGAATAGATTTGTAGAAGAATTTGAATCAAAAGAAAGTAAAAAAAGCCAAAGGGGTATTAGTAAGGGAAAAATCGAAAAAATAAACACTATTAGACCTACTAAAAAAGAAAGAATTTCAACAGGAATTAAGGAAATGGACAGGGTCTTAGGGGGAGGAATTATCAAAAGCTCTCTAATCCTTGTGGGAGGAGATCCGGGAATAGGAAAATCAACACTTTTATTGCAAGTTGCAGATTATGCCTCCAGACAAAGTTTAAAGGTTTTATACATTTCAGGAGAAGAATCTGGTGAACAGATAAAAATAAGGGCAGACAGATTAGGTATAGCTGATGGGGAACTTTATGTTTTAGCAGAGACAAATATTGATGTAATAAGAGAATTTGTTGACAAGGAAGAACCAGACTTGCTGGTCCTTGATTCTATACAAACTATTTACTCACCTGATGTAGCTTCAGCTCCGGGAAGTGTAAGTCAGGTAAGAGAAGTTACATCTATGGTAATGCGAATGACTAAGGTAAGAAATATGGCAACATTTATAGTAGGACATGTTACTAAGTCTGGAGCCATTGCCGGACCTAAAGTATTAGAGCACATGGTAGATACTGTTCTATATTTCGAGGGAGAAAGACATTTTTCCTACAGAATTTTAAGAGCTGTTAAAAACCGATTCGGCTCTACTAATGAAATAGGAATTTTCGAAATGCGGGATAGGGGATTAATTGAAGTGGAAAATCCTTCGGAGGTATTTCTAAAAGGAAGACCTGTAGATGCCTACGGGACAGTAGTAACGGCAGCTATGGAAGGTACAAGGCCTGTACTCATAGAAATACAAGCATTAGTTACATATTCACCGGCAGGATTTGCAAACAGAGTAACTACTGGTATAGATAAAAATAGAGCTGCAATGCTTATTGCAGTCTTAGAAAAGAAAGCAGGTCTGTCAATTCAAAGTTCAGATACATTTATTAATGTAACGGGGGGACTTCAAATAAAGGAGCCGGCATGTGATTTAGCAATACTTTGTGCTCTTGCATCAAGCTTTAAGGAAATTCCTGTGGATTTTAAAACAATATTAATAGGTGAAGTAGGCCTTACGGGGGAAATAAGAGGAGTAAACTCTATTGAAAAAAGACTTTTAGAGGCACAGAAAATGGGCTTTGAAAGAGCCCTTATAGCAGAAGCAAATATTGAAGCTTCCAAGGAAATTAAAGATATGGACATAATTCCAGTAAACAACATAAGGAAGGCAATGGAAATATTATTTTAAGAGGAGGAGAAAATTGCTAAATTTCTTAAGAGAAGAGGGAATTAGAGAAAGTCTAATTAATGAAATTATAAGTTTTAGAAATTTTTATAAGATAGAAGAAAAATTTGAATACAGAATTCCCAATCCTAAGTATAACTACTATGGCAAAGATGTGTGGGAAGAAGCTATTACTGCCTTACTTTGCGGTGAAAATTTACTGTTGGTAGGTTCTAAGGCAACAGGAAAAAATGTTCTTGCGGAAAATTTGTCGGCAGTATTTGGCAGACCTAAGTGGGACATTTCATTTCATGTAAATACGGATTCCACAAGCTTGATTGGTACCGATACTTTTGAAAATGGGCAGGTAGTTTTTAGGCAGGGCCCTATTTATGAATGTGCCAAATGGGGAGGCTTCGGGGTTTTAGATGAAATTAATATGGCAAAAAATGATTCTGTGGCAGTACTTCATGCAACTTTAGACTATAGAAGAATAATCGATGTGCCTGGATACGATAAAATAACTATAGATGAGGCAAGCCGTTTCATAGCAACTATGAATTACGGATATGCAGGTACCAGAGAACTAAATGAAGCATTAACTTCACGATTTATGGTAATAAATATGCCTAATATTAGTCTGGAAAATCTAAAAAAGTTGCTTTTAAGGGAATTTCCTTCTTTAAATGAGGACTACCTTAATCAATTTGCAGGACTTTTCAAAGATTTACAATTGAAGAGCGAAAACTCTGAAATCTCAACTAAATCTGTAGATTTGAGAGGGCTTTTAGCTGCTATTAACTTAATGGATAGGGGATTATCTGCAGATAAAGCTTTAAAATTAGGTATTACAAATAAATCTTTCGATGATTTTGAGCGTACTTTAGTAGAAGATGTTATTTCTTTAAGGATACCCACTAATTTGGAAAGGAACGAAATTTTCAAGGATTGACTATGAGTAAAAGGGAAAAAGACAAGAGGGCCCTTAATATTATTTGGAACGCTTCCAATGACTATTCCTTAGACCCTGAATTTAAGGCATATACTGAAAATGGGGAAGTTGATCTTTACTGGAATTATATAATAGGTGCAGCTTACAAGTACTATGATTATCCATTACTTCAAAAGTTTTTCAATTATCTCAAAACAGACAGTGACCATGAATTTTACGAAATTCTTTTTTGGATTGGTTTAGAAAACTCTATATTTAATAAAGGAAAAGCTGAACGTCCTGTTTTATACAAGCTTAGACGGAACTATGGTGAAAAAGTTGCAAAAGGAGAAGTAGAAGCTTTAGATAGTAAGTTGTTGGAAAGGATTAGGGAAGCCCATTTTAAAAGAGCATTAGGAATGAATCCAGAAGTAACCGGCAATCTTCTTAATATATTAAATGACCTTGAATTTGATGTTACTTTAAGTACGGAAGAAATAATTATTAAAATGGATGAAATTTTAAAGAGATATTTTCGCTTCAACTATGGTCAATATCAAACAGATAATAAGAAGACCAAAGACAAGGCCAGCGAGTTACAAAAGAAGGTTCAGCAGGGCGAAAAGAAACTAAGCGACTCAGAAATGGCAACTATGATGGAGCTTTATTCAGGTTCTGCCGAAACAAGCAGAGATGTATATTTTGAAAAAAAAGGTCAAACTAAAAAAGCTACCAGAAAAGTTTTCAAAGAAAAAAAAGACGATTCAGAAAGACAATATATAAGGAAGTATTTTGGTGCTTCAATTATCTCTGAAGAAAAAACTCGTGAATTAGAGCAAAAACTCTGCTTAGGCAACCACAAAGACTGCCATCTGCATTTTACAAGGGGTGAGTTTGACAAGGAATTTGGTGACGATGTAAATGCCCTTTATTTTAATAATCTAGCTCTTAAACAAAGGGAAATTAACATAAAGCATTTTAATGAAAATTATATAGCTTACCAAAACAGTATTATAAAACTTACAAATAAAATCAGAAATGCAATGTTAGCTTATTTTGAACCCTATAGGGGAAAGTCTCAAGCAGGAAAGCTAAGTATTGAAAGCTTATGGAGAATCCATGTAAATGATAATCAAATATTTACAAAGGAATTTAACAAGGATGCAGGAAATATTTCCGTAGACATTCTGTTAGATGCATCTGCCTCACAAGCTGAAAGACAAGAAATAATTGCAGCTCAAGCTTATGTAATTGCCGAAAGTTTAACCCGATGCGGAATAGCGGTTAAAGTATATTCCTTCAGTAGTTTGAGAAATTATACAGTTACAAGACTTTACCGTTCTTATGAAGAAAAAAATAATAAAGAAATTTTCAATTATAAAACTTCAGCTTGTAATAGAGATGGATTAGCTATAAGGACCTCCTTGCACATGATGGAAAACTACGACTATGACAACAAAATATTGATTGTATTATCAGATTGTAAACCTAATGATGCTCAATCTATTCCCCATACAGGTATGAAGAAGGAACAAAGTAAGTATTCCGGGCCTATAGCTATAATAGATACAGCCCTGGAAGTAAAAAAAGGAATACAAAAGGGCAATTCAATTCTTTGTGTTTTTACCGGTGAAGATGAAGACCTTCCAACAGCAAAAAAAATATACGGACATAACTTTGTTCGCATTAACAATCCCGATAGATTTGCCGAAACAGTGGGAATGCTATTACAAAATCAACTTAAAAACCTATAGAATTCTTTAGAAGGAGGTATTTAATGATATTAAGAGGGAAATACAATACTGCAAAAGTATTTACCCATAATATAGATGAAGAAACTAAGTCTCAGATTATTAATTTTTGTGATCAAGATTTTGCAAAGGATAGCAAAATTCGAATAATGCCTGATACTCATGCAGGAGTAGGATGTGTAATAGGTTTTACTGCTAATCTAGGAGATAAAGTTATACCTAATATAGTGGGAGTCGATATTGGATGTGGATTACTAGTTATAGAACTTAAAAAAACATCTATAGATCTGAAAAAATTAGACAATCTTATTAATAAATATATACCTAGTGGAAGAGGTATACAAAAAAGTATTCTTTATAATTTTGAAAATCTTGAAAAACTTCATTGTTATAGAGAGTTAAAGAATATCGATAGAATTAAAAGAAGTATTGGAACTTTAGGTGGCGGAAACCATTTTATAGAGATTAATAAAGATGATGAAGGAAATTTTTACTTAGTCATCCATTCTGGTAGCAGGAATTTAGGGAATCAAGTAGCCCAATATTATCAAAGAAAGGCTATAGAACTGCATAAGGGTAAAGAAAAATCCTATCCTCGCACTCTTTGTTATTTAGAAGGTAAGTGGAGAGAAAAATATTTAAATGATATGAAAATTTGTCAAGAGTATGCAACTTTAAATAGACAAGTTATGGCAAGTATAATTTTAGATAAAATGTTCGGGACAAGCCTTGAAGATTATAATAACTTTGAAACTATACATAACTATATAAATTTCAAAGATAATATTATTCGAAAAGGAAGTATATCTGCATATAAGGGCGAAAAGATTATTATCCCCATAAATATGCGAGATGGCAGTCTTTTATGTATAGGTAAAGGAAATGAAAATTGGAATTACTCAGCACCTCACGGAGCCGGAAGATTAATGAGCAGGAAAAAGGCAAAGGAATCAATTACCATGGAGGATTATAAAAACTCCATGAAAGATATTTACACTACATCAGTTAACTTATCTACTTTAGACGAAGCTCCTATGGCATACAAGCCTATGGAGGAAATTATAAACAATATCGGTGAAACGGCAGAAGTTTTGAAAATTATTAAGCCGGTATACAATTTTAAAGCCGGAGAATAAAAGAAAGACACTTAAGGCAGCAGGCCCTTAGTGTCTCACTTTTTTTATGAATGAAGTGTTACGTTTTGCTTTCTTTTTTCGAAGAAGTCTTTTGCTACTTGTGGGAATAGAGCGTAAGATAAAAGGTCTTGTTCTGTTTGTGCCAAATGCCCTATTTGTTCTTTAAATTCTTCATAACCATCGCCTAAAAGGTCGGCGGGGCGCACTGTTATAACTTCTTCATCTCCGATAATAAGTTTTGTAATTTCATCTGATAAAGGAACAGCAGGTCTACCGTACATTCCCCTTACATAATTTTTTATTTCAGTAGGAATTATTTTATATCTTTCTCCCGAAATTACATTGAATACAGCCTGGGCACCAATCATCTGGCTCATTGGTGTAACTAAGGGAGGGAAGCCTAAATCTTCTCTTACTTTTGGAACCTCGGCTAATACTTCTTCAAATTTGTCGGAAGCATTAAGGGACTTCATTTGAACTAATAAATTTGAAAGCATACCTCCTGGTATTTGATATAAAAGTGTTTTAGGTTCTGTCATGAGAACTTTTATATTGAATTCTTTTTCTTCGTATTTTTTCATTATTGATTTAAAATAATCTGCAGTATTATTTAAACTGTCAATATTAAGCTTTGGGTCCCTAGGACTATCTTTAAGAGTTAATGCTAAAGATTCTGTAGCAGGTTGAGATGTTCCTGATGATAAGGGTGATATGGCCGTATCAACAATATCAACTCCAGCCTCTATGGCCTTTAAAAGACTCATTTCAGCAACACCACTGGTACAGTGAGTATGAAGTTCCAGGGGGAGCTTAGTTACTTCTTTAATAGATTTAACTAAGTCATAAGCTTGGTAAGGCAGTAAGATTCCAGACATATCTTTAATACAGATAGAATCAGCGCCGGCACTTTCAAATTCTTTTATTAAATTTAAATAATATTCCTTGGTATGAACAGGGCTTATTGTATATGATATGGCACACTGACAATGAGCACCTTCTTTGTTAATTATTTCAATCGATTTTTTCAGATTTCGTATATCGTTAAGAGCGTCAAATATTCTTACGATATCAATTCCTTCGTAAATAGCATTTTTTAAAAACCTTTCAACTATGTCATCAGGATAATTTTTATATCCTAAAATATTTTGTCCTCTGGAAAGCATCTGTAGTTTCGTATTTTTAACATTGGCACGTATTTTTCTCAATCGTTCCCATGGGTCTTCATTCAAATATCTAAGACAGGTGTCAAATGTAGCACCTCCCCAAACTTCCATGGAATAATAGCCTGCCTTATCCATTTCTGAAAGAATGGGCAGTATTTCATCTGTAGTAAGTCTTGTGGCTATCAAGGACTGATGTCCGTCTCTAAGGGATGTTTCAGCTATCTTTAATCTTGACATAATTCCTCCTTCAAAATTTATATTTTTATGTAATATTTGCTTTCACCCTAAGTAAATTAAGAATTTAAATCTTAAATCATATAATACTAAGTATTTCATTAAAATCTTAGATTATTCTTTTCTTGATATGAACTATATTACTATGGTATAATACCACATAGAATTAAAATTGTATACATATTTTGAAAACTAAATAGCTTGAACATAAAAATACTTTGCATTCAACATATCTTATTCTTATCTTACTTACATAATATCATGTAAATCTTGAAACGTACATAGTATTAATAATCAATACAGCTATAATTCGTTTAAAAAAATAGTTGTTTTCAAAATATACTTAATAAAATAAGGGGTGTTAAAATGGATCAAACAGATTTAAAAATAATAAGCATATTACAAGATGAAGGAAGAATTTCTATGAAAGATTTAGGAAAGAAAGTATCCTTAAGTCCTCCTGCTGTAGCTGAAAGAGTTAAAAGATTAGAAGACATGGGTGTAATTGAAGGTTACAAGGCTGTCGTAAATAATAAAAAGGTAGGTAAACCCATACATGTTTTAATAAATGCAACTATAAAACCTGAAAAACAGGAAAGTTTTTTGGAGTTTGCTAGGAATTCAGAGGAAATAGTTGAGTGTCATCATGTTACGGGGCCTCACAGTATGATTATGGAAGCCTATTTAAGAGAAATGACACATTTACAGGAACTTGTAGGAAAGGTTCAATTTTTCGGAAATACCGAAACATTTATTATTATGTCAAGTCCCATAGTGGGAAAGGAAATATGAAGTTACTAGAATCATAACTTTTCGAAGTGTCGCCGAAAAATAAGAAAAATATCCGCTCACGGTTTCGACCACCAATAATATTAATTCTTTGATTTCATAAACAAATAGAAGGAGGAAGCTATTATTAATAATCCTCCCACAATTGATAGCCAGTCGGGTATCTCTTGTAGAAAGATATAGCCTAAAACTGATGAGAAAATAATGTTTGAATAATCATAAATTGATATTTCTGAGGCAGGGCAAGCTTTATAGGCAGTGGTAAGGGCAATTTGGCCTAAGGCTGCAAGTAATCCTAATAGTATAAGAAGTAGCAGTTGATGAAAGTTTGGAATTACAAATTCAAAGAAGAAAAAGGGTATGCAGCTTAAAGAAGAAAGAAATGAAAAATAGAAAACCGTCCTATAGACACTTTCCTTATCTGCAAGTAATTTAATTGCTACAAAGGCTGCACCGGATAGGATTGCAGAAATAAATCCCGCTAGAGCAGGAAGAATAGAGAAATTAAACTGAGGTTTTATTACTAAAAGTGCACCCAATACAGAAACTACTAGTACAAGAATTTTAGTTTTGTTAATCTTTTCTTTTAAAAAATAATGTGCCAATATCATTACGAAGATAGGTGACAGTTTATTAAGTATGGCAGCATCCGCTGCCAACATTTGTGTTGTAGCATAAAAGAACAGTATTAGGCCTGAAAAGCCGAACAAATAACGGTAGAAAAGATATTTTCGATTTTCCTTCAAACCGAAAAAACTTTGGTCCTTTCTCTTAATGATGAAGTAAGCAATAATAAGACTGATAAAATTTCTAAAAAACACTTTTTCCATCAAAGGTACTTCCGGCAATAATTTAACTATTATTTGCATAGATGAAAATGTAAATGCAGAAAAAAGCATTAATAGTATCGATTTATTTTTTGTCATATTAACTCCTCTTATTCCTTTAAGTTAATATGCTCAAATAAAGGTGTATTATTAATTTCTCTCTCCCTAACGGTCGAAGAAATTGGGTTAGGTCATAAAGGGCATCTCGCAGTCTCATTCACCAAAATATTTGCTCCCTATGGTCGCATATTTTGGGAATTCGTTGCGAATGACCTACCAGCCATTTTTCTGAAAAAAGACTCAGAAAAATGGGGTTAGGGCATCTGCAAAAAAAGACATAGAATATTTTTGAAACTATGTTATAATGATAAAGTTACATGACAGAATTTATTTGACCATAAGTTGAGAGGTGTACCTATGATTAGAATTCAACAAGTTAAATTACCTATAGATCACGATGAAGAAGATTTATATATAAAAGCAGCGGAAGCCCTAAAGATCGAGATAGAAGATATTAAGGAACTTACAATTTTTAGAAAGTCAATAGATGCTCGAAAGAAAGATGAAATATTATTTATCTATACATTAGATGTGGAAACAGATAGGGAAATAAAAATTTCTAAAAGAAATAACAATATTTCTGCCGTAGAACCCTTTATCTATGATGTTAAAGCAAGGGGAGAGCAGCCTTTGAACAATAGACCTGTTGTAGTAGGCTGTGGACCTGCAGGACTGTTTTGCGCCTTACTTCTTGCAGAGAAAGGTTATAATCCAATAATAATTGAAAGAGGGAAATTAATAAAGGAAAGAGTTAAGGATGTAGAAAGATTTTGGAAGGACGGAACTTTAAATTTAAACTCTAACGTACAGTTTGGAGAGGGTGGCTCCGGAACATTTTCTGACGGAAAACTTAACACTTTAATAAAGGATAGATCAAAACGGGGTAAGAAAGTATTAGAGGAATTCGTTGAAGCAGGCGCTCCTTACGAAATAACCTATATTAATAAACCTCATATAGGAACGGATTTACTGAGGAAGGTTCTTGTAAATATAAGAAAGAAAATTGCTAGCTTAGGCGGAACCTTTAGATTTGAAGAATGTATGGTAGACATCACTGTAAAGGATGGTTCTATATATCGAATTATAACTGAAAGCGATATTATAGAAACTGATGTATTAGTTTTAGCAATAGGTCATAACGCTAGGGATAGCTATGAAATGCTTAATGAAAAGTTAGAACTTACATCAAAAGCTTTTGCTATAGGATTACGAGTTGAGCATCCTCAAAGGATGATAAGTGAAGCTCAGTATGGAAGTATGGCAGACCATCCGAAACTTGGACCTGCTGACTATAAATTCGTTCATAAAAGTAAGAATGGAAGAAGTGTTTACACATTTTGTATGTGTCCTGGGGGAGTTGTTACCGCCTCTGCTTCTGAAGTTGGCGGTGTCGTTACTAACGGAATGAGTTTCCATGAAAGGGATCTTGAAAATGCTAATTCTGCTGTAGTCGTTACAATAAATCCTGAAGATTTTGGTGGCCAGGAAGACCCTTTGGCAGGTATAGAGTTCCAACGAAAATGGGAAAAGTTAGCTTTTGAAGTTGGAGGAGGAAATTATCGAGCTCCAATTCAGCTTTTTAAGGACTTTAAGGAAAAAAAGGTATCTAAAACTTTTGGTGACATTTATCCTACTTATAGACCAGGATCTACTTTTGGCAACCTTTGGGATTGTTTGCCGGAATATGTGTGCGAAAGTTTAGTTGAAGGAATAACTGCCTTTGGAAGACTACTTACAGGTTATGATAGACCGGATACATTGCTGACGGGAGTTGAAACCAGGACTTCATCTCCCTTAAGAATAGTAAGAGATAAAGAAATGCAGTCTAGCATAAGGGGAGTTTATCCCTGTGGCGAAGGCTCTGGCTATGCAGGAGGAATTATGTCTGCAGCTATAGACGGACTTAAAGTGGCAGAGCAAATTATTCAAACATACAAACCCTTAGTAGAAAAGGAATAGATTATGAAGGTAGCTGTTATTGGTGGAGGAGCATCAGGATTAGTTGCGGCAATAATTGCTGCAAGAAATGGTGCCCAAGTAAGTATTTATGAAAAAATGAATAGAGTTGGAAAGAAAATTTTAGCTACAGGTAACGGAAGATGTAACTATACAAATATGAAGCTGTCGGCAGAATGTTACCACAGTAAAAATATAGACCGTGCTAAGAATGTAATGGAGTTTTTTGATCTATATAAAACTTTAGATTTTTTTGAAGATTTAGGAATCTATCCCTATGTTGATGAAAGTGGGAAGGTATATCCAAATTCCCTTCAAGCCTCCAGCATTTTAGATGTATTAAGATATGAGGTAAAAAGGCTTAATATAGAGGAAAGAACAGACTTTGACGTAAGAGAGTTAAGGAAAAGTAAAGACAAATTCAGTATTATAGGTAGAAGTACAGAGTTTGCAGATAAAGTTATTTTGGCAACAGGGGGAAAAGCAAGCCCTCAGTTAGGTTCTAACGGTTGGGGGTACCAATTGGCTAAATCCTTTGGTCACTCTATTATTGAACCTTTTCCAGCCTTAGTTCAGTTGAAATTAAAGGGTAAATACTTTAAGCGAATATCAGGAATTAAATTTGACGGTGTAGTTAGAGGATATATTAATGATAAACTTATAAGAGAAGAAGAAGGAGAAATTCTTTTTACTCAATATGGAATATCAGGACCTCCAATTTTGCAGATAAGCCGAAGGGTTATAGAGGAATTTAACAAAGGGCGGGAGCCTTATATCCTTCTTGATATGTTCCCAAGCTATACCAAGATAGACTTATATACTATTCTTGAAGAAAGGTTCAGAAAAGTAGGCTATAAGACGGTTGAAGAGGGAATGATAGGCTTTATTAACAAGAAACTTATACCCGTCGTTTTGTACGAGGCAGGTTTTGATAAATTAGATAAACTTTGTAAAAGATTAAATAAAAAAGAAATATATAAGATAATAGATATTCTAAAAGAGTGGAAATTCCCAGTGGCCGGTCATAATTCATGGCAGCAAGCTCAATCAACTGCAGGAGGAATAGATCTCAAACAAGTAGATTCTAAAACCCTAGAATCACTGAAGGTAAAAGGATTGTACTTTGCCGGAGAAATCCTGGATGTAGATGGGGATTGCGGAGGTTTTAACTTGCAGTGGGCCTGGAGTTCCGGCTATACTGCAGGCTATTACTGCTCAATAATATAGATGGAAGGATACTATGATAGTATGGTGAAAAGTTTTTTAGAAAAAATATTCGGTTCATACAGCGAAAAAGAAATAAAAAGATTACAACCGACAGTAGAAAAAGTAATGTCTTTGGAAAAGACCATGGAAGAATTGTCGGACAGCCAATTAAAAGCTAAAACTGATGAATTTAAAGAAAGACTTAAAAAGGGTGAAACTAAGGACGATATACTGCCTGAAGCCTTTGCAGTAGTAAGAGAAGCTGCCTGGAGGGTTTTAGGTCAGAAACATTACCGAGTACAAGTATTAGGCGGTGTAGTTCTTCATCAGGGACGAATTGCGGAAATGAAGACAGGAGAAGGAAAAACATTAGTTTCAACCTTGCCTGTATATTTGAATGCCTTGGAAGGAAAGGGAGTACATGTTATAACAGTTAACGATTACTTGGCTAAACGTGATGCTGACTGGATGGGTAAGGTGCATAATTTCTTAGGGCTTTCCGTAGGCTGTATAGTTCATGGAATATCAAAGGAAGAAAGAGTAAATGCCTATAAAGCAGATATTACCTACGGTACTAATAATGAATTTGGTTTCGACTATTTAAGAGATAATATGGTAATCCATAAGGAAGAAATGGTTCAAAGAGATTTGAATTTCTGCATCATAGATGAGGTAGACAGTATTCTTATAGATGAGGCAAGGACTCCCCTTATAATTTCTGGAGAGGGGGAAAAGTCAACTGCTCTGTATGAAATGGCAAACAACTTCGTATTGACCTTGAAAGGTAAGGTCCAACTTCCTGAAGACAAAAAAACTAAGATGGATTATATGATGGGTGATGTGGAAGAAGACGATACGGTAGATTTTATTGTAGATGAAAAAGCAAAAAATGTTACTCTTACTGCTAGGGGAATTACAAAGGCAGAAAGGTTTTTCAATATAGAAAATTTAGCAAACCAAGAAAACATGGAAATTTCTCACCATATAAATCAAGCTTTAAAGGCCCAAAATACAATGAAAAGAGATATTGACTACATTGTAAAGGACGGAGAAGTTTTAATAGTCGATGAGTTTACGGGACGTATTATGTACGGCCGAAGATATTCTAATGGTCTTCACCAGGCCATCGAAGCAAAGGAAAGAATAGAAGTTCGAAAAGAGTCAAAAACCCTTGCCACAATAACATTTCAAAATTATTTCAGAATGTATAAGAAACTTTCCGGTATGACCGGTACTGCAAAGACGGAAGAAGATGAGTTTAGAGAAATTTACGGCGTTGATGTAATAGAAATCCCTACAAATAAAGAAGTTATAAGAAAAGACTTACAAGATGTAGTTTACAAGGGAGAAGAAGGAAAGTACAAGGCCGTAATCGATGAAATTATAGAAAGACATAAAAGCGGGCAACCTATTTTAGTGGGAACTATTTCAATAGAAAACTCTGAATTATTAAGTAAATTATTAAAAAAACATGGTATAAAACATGAGGTTTTAAATGCAAAACATCATGAAAAAGAGGCTGAAATAGTAGCTCAAGCAGGACGTTTAGGAGCAGTAACTATTGCAACTAACATGGCAGGAAGGGGTACTGACATAGTACTTGGAGGTAATCCAGAGTTTATTGCAAAAAATAAACTGAAAGCAAAGGGATTTTCCGATGAACTTATTTCTTTAGCAGATGGTTTTGACGAAACAGATGATGCTGAATTAATAGAAGTTAGGAAAGTATATAAACAATTACTTGAAGAATCTAAAGAAGAATTAAAAGATGAGCAGCAAAAGGTAAGAGAAGCAGGAGGGCTCCATATTATTGGTACGGAACGTCATGAGTCAAGACGTATCGACAATCAGTTAAGAGGTCGTGCCGGAAGACAGGGAGACCCTGGTTCAACTCGTTTCTATATATCCCTTGAAGATGACTTAATGAGGCTATTTGCTGGAGATAAGGTAAGATCATTAATTGAAACTTTGAAAATGCCTGAAGATGAGCCTTTAGAAGCGGGAATGCTTACTAAGACTATTGAAACTGCTCAGGCAAGAGTTGAAGGTAGGAACTTCGATATTAGAAAGCATGTTCTTCAATATGACAATGTAATGAACAAACAAAGAGAAGTTATATATGCAGAAAGAAGAAGGGTGCTTTTAGGAGAAAATCTAAAAGGCTATATTTCTAACATGGTGGATTCCTTAATTGAAAAAGGAATTAATATGTATACTACTGAAGATAGAAATATGGAAAACTGGGACTTATCAGGATTTACAAAATATATAGCAGACACATTTTCGATCCTTATAAATTTTGAAGGAGTTAAAGCTGAAGAAATTTCCAAAGAAATACTTGCAGAAAGAGTAAGAAATGCAGTTGATAGACATTATGCTAGACAAGAAGCAGAATTTGGTGAAGAAATCTTTAGAGAAGTTGAACGGGTAATACTTCTTCGAAATGTTGATTCAAAATGGATGGATCACATTGATGCAATGGATCAATTAAGACAGGGAATAGGTCTACGTGCTATTGGAAATGAAGATCCTGTTAGAGCATATCAAGTGGAAGGATTTGATATGTTTGAAGAAATGACTGCTGCCATACAAGAAGATACAGTGAAAATGTTAATGCGTGTAAGACCCCAAGAAAAAATCCAACGAAAAGAAGTTGCCAAAATTACGGGAACCAGCGGAGGAAGTTTAGACAATCTAGGAGGTAAAGCTCAGACAGTAGTCAAAAAAGAGAGAAAAGTAGGAAGAAACGAACCCTGCCCCTGCGGGAGCGGCAAAAAATATAAACGATGCTGCGGAGCAAACAAATAATTATAAAGGAGATGATGAAGTGACAGATTGGTATGAAATTACCGAAAGAGTAAAAAGGTTTAATGAAATTATAGAAGAGCTAGGTGGGTCTCTTTGACTTGGAAAAGTTAAAGGAAGAAAATCTACTATTAGAGTCTGAAATGCAGGAGCCTGATTTTTGGAACAATCAGGAAAGGGCTCAAAAAGTATCCCAGAAACTTAAACATAATACCGATAAAATGGGAGAGTTCAAAAGTTTAAAAGAGCAGCTAGAAGAAATTGAACTTATGATTGAAATGATAAGAGAAGAAGAGGATGAAAGCTATGTTGGTGAACTTTTGGAGAAGATGGATGAAACTGAAGAAAGGCTTGAATCTGCCCGAATAGTTGCTCTTCTAAGCGATGAATACGATGAAAATAATGCTATTTTATCTATACATGCAGGTGCCGGGGGTACAGAGGCCCAAGATTGGGCAGATATGCTCTTTAGAATGTATAGTCGATGGATAGAAGCTAAGGGCTACAAAATGACCTTGTTAGATATACTTACTGATACGGCGGCAGGGATTAAAAGTGCTACACTTTTAGTTGAAGGTCAAAATGCCTACGGATATTTAAAGTCGGAAAAAGGAGTTCATAGGATGGTTAGAATATCTCCCTTTGATGCGTCAAAGAAGAGACATACATCCTTTGCATCAGTAGATGTAATTCCAGAAATGAAAGACGATGAAGACCTAGAAATAAACGAGTCGGATTTAAAGATAGACACTTATCGTTCCAGCGGTGCTGGAGGTCAGCACGTTAACACTACAGACTCGGCAATACGAATAACCCATCTTCCTACGGGAATAGTGGTATCTTGCCAAAATGAAAGATCTCAGCATAGTAACAGAGAAACAGCAATGAAAATGTTGAAATCAAAGCTTTTGGAAATAAAGAAGTTAGAAAACAAAGAAAAAATAGAAGATATACAGGGACAATATAATCAAATTGCCTGGGGAAGTCAAATTCGTTCCTATGTATTTCATCCTTACAACATGGTTAAAGACCATCGTACTAATGCGGAAACAGGGAACGTACAGTCGGTAATGGATGGCAATTTAGATATGTTTATGAACGAATATTTAATAATGAAAGCAAAAGACAGTTAGGGAGAGATTATGATAGATATTTATAAAATGTTAAGCACGGAATTTAATTTAAAGCCGGTGCAAATTGAAAATACAGTAAAATTAATAGATGAAGGGAATACAATTCCCTTCATTGCACGATATCGTAAGGAGCAAACCGGTTCCTTAGACGATGTAGTTATAAGGGATATATACGAAAGACTTACTTACCTGAGAAACTTAGAAACCCGAAAGGAAGAAGTAATTCGTTTAATTGAAGAACAGGGCAAGCTTACTGAAGAACTTAAAAAGGAAATATTAACTGCTGATATACTTCAGAGGGTGGAAGATTTATATAGACCCTATAGGAAAAAGAGAGCAACTAGGGCTACCAAGGCAAAGGAAAAAGGATTGGAGCCTTTGGCAGAAATTATATTGGCACAAAATATTACGGAAGGGAATTTAGAAGAACTGGCAGAACCTTATATAAATGAAGAAAAGGGTGTCAAAGATGTTAAAGAAGCTTATGCCGGCGCTTGCGACATAATAGCAGAAATTGTTTCAGATAATGCAGATTATAGAAAACATATAAGGGATGTATATAGTAAGGACGCAGTACTTTTATCAGAAGCAGCTGATGAAGAAGAACAAACTGTTTATGAAATGTATTATAATTTCCAAGAGCCGGTAAATAAAATTGCAAATCATAGAATACTTGCTATTAACAGAGGAGAGAAAGAAAAGAAATTAAAAGTAAAATTAAGTACACCAGATGAAAAAGTATTAGACTATTTACAATCTAAAGAAATAAAAAATGAATCTGCAATTACGACAGATTATTACATAGCAGCAATTCAGGATGGCTATAAAAGACTTATAGCCCCATCCATTGAAAGAGAAATAAGAAATATGCTTACAGAAAGAGCAGAGGAAGAAGCAATTAAAGTTTTCGGTAAAAATACTAAGAATCTTTTAATGGCACCTCCTGTTAAGGATACGCGAATCCTTGCCATAGATCCAAGCTTTAGAACCGGTTGCAAATTAGCGGTTTTAGACGGAACTGGTAAATTTATAGATCAGGGAGTGATGTATCCTAATGAGCCAAGAAACGAAGTTGAAAAATCGCAAAAATTAATGGCTGAACTAATTGAAAAATTTGATATAGATGTTATTACTATTGGAAACGGAACTGCATCCCGGGAAACGGAACAAGTTGTAGCGGATATGCTTTCAAAATACACCTTCCCTAAGAAAGTAACCTACACAATAGTAAGTGAGGCAGGAGCTTCTGTTTATTCAGCTTCAAAGTTAGCCCAGGAAGAATACCCTGACCTTGACGTAACAATTAGGGGAGCAATTTCTATAGGTAGAAGATTACAAGATCCTTTGGCGGAATTAGTAAAAATAGATCCTAAAAGTATAGGGGTAGGTCAATACCAACATGATGTTAACCAAACTAAGTTAGGACAGGAATTAGACGGTGTAGTGGAAGACTGCGTTAATAATGTAGGAGTTGATTTAAACACGGCATCTCCGGCACTTCTCCAATATGTGTCCGGGATAACAAAGACAATTGCGAGAAACTTAGTTAAATATAGAGAAGAAAATGGAAAGTTTGTAAATAGAACTCAACTTATGAAAGTAAGAATGTTAGGGGAAAAAGCTTTTGAGCAATGCGCAGGTTTCTTAAGAATATCTGATGGTGAAAATCCCTTAGACAAAACCGCTGTCCACCCTGAAAGTTACGAAATTGCAGAAAATTTATTAAAAAGATTAGGTTATACTTTACAGGATGTAGAAACAGGAAATTTAAGAGATATAAATGCAAGAATATTAGAAATTCCCGTAAAAGGCAAAAAAGCATCATCTAAAAATATCAGGCTTAAAAGTTTTGAAGCACTTTCTCAAATAAAATTCAAAGAAGATAAAAAATCTCAGAAAGAAAAGATTCAAGAAAGAATAAAAGTCTTGGCCGAAGAATTAGAGGTAGGAGTTCCTACACTTACAGATATTATAGAAGAACTCAAAAAACCTGGTCGCGACCCAAGAGATGAAATGCCTAAGGTAGTATTTAGAAGCGACGTTATTAACTTTGAAGATCTGGAAGTAGGTATGAAAGTAACAGGAACCGTAAGAAATGTAGTTGATTTCGGTGCCTTTGTAGATATAGGAGTGAAACAGGACGGCTTAGTACATTTATCGGAAATGAGCAATAAATATATCAAAGATCCAATGGAAGTGGTGCAGGTAGGAGATACTGTAAATGTAACTATTATAAGCATCGATAAAGAAAGACAGAGAATAGGTCTTAGTATGAAAGCTAAAAGATAGGAGAAGCAATGATTAATACTGTAATATTCGACTTTGACGGTACATTGGCAGATACGTCTGGACTTGTGTTAAATTCATTTAAACACATCTATAGTAAGTACCATAATAGAAAATGTGATGAAGAATATATACTTAGTATATTTGGAGAGCCTTTAGAAATAACTTTAAGAAGAGAATTCGCTGATTTTAAGTTTGAAGATGTAATGACCAGCTACAGAGAATATCAAAACGACAAATTTGAAAAAGACGTAAAAGTTTTTGATACAGTTATAGAAACATTAGATTATTTAAAAAGTAATAACTTTAAATTAGGAATTGCAACTTCTAGATTAAGAGCATCTACATTATGGGCTCTAAAAGTTCTTAAGATAGACAAATATTTTGAAGTTCTTGTAGCAGTAGACGATGTTATAAAACATAAGCCCAATAAAGAAGCTTTAATTAAAGTTATAAATCAGTTAAATAGTAGTACTGAAAGCAGTTTGTACGTAGGAGACTCAAAATATGATATGGAATGTGCCCTTAATGCTGAAGTTACACCAGTCCTGGTTGGATGGCACTCTAATTCCAAATCATTAGCTGAAGAATACAATATAAAACATATTCTTGATAAAATGTGGGATTTAACTGAGTTATTGAAATAAAGAATATGCTTGATTATTGCCAAACTTGTAAATGTAGAGAGAAAAAATCTGAAAGAAATTTCAGATTTTTTCTGATTGCACTAGTAAATGGGGTATTGTGAAACACGAAACAAAAAACTAATAATATTTGATAAAAAATAAAGTCTTTCCATGGAATTTATCATATTTTTTGTTCTTCAAGGGTTAAAGATTGATGTCTATAAGGGATCCATGTGTAAAATGCTGAATAAAAATGTTTGTGAAATAATTGTTAAAACTTTACAAAATATGTATGAAATTCGAAGAATATATGTTATAATAAAATAACTACATAATTGGGAGGGTAAATATGGAATTTAAAAATTTATTATTAGAAACAAAGGATGATATATGCACGATTAAAATTAACAATCCTAAATCATTAAACGCCTTAAATGAAGAGGTGTTAAAAGACTTAGATGCAGCTTTCGATCAGGTAGCAGCAGATGATGATGCTTCAATAATTGTTCTTACGGGAGAAGGAAAAGCTTTCGTTGCAGGTGCCGACATAGCCTTTATGAAGGAATTAAGTGTTGAAGATGCCAAGAAATTTTCAGCAATGGGAGCTAAAATTTTCAGGAAAATAGAAACCTTAGACAAGATAGTAATTGCAGCAGTAAATGGCTTTGCTTTAGGAGGAGGATGTGAATTAGCAATGGCTTGCGATATTAGAATTGCATCAGAAAAGGCTAAATTCGGTCAACCGGAAGTTGGTTTAGGTATAACACCAGGATTTTCTGGAACCCAAAGGCTGCCGAGATTGATAGGATTAGGAAGAGCCAAAGAATTAATATTAACAGGAAGCCACATTGATGCCCAAGAAGCATATAGAATAGGATTGGTTAATAAAGTAACTGACAAAGAATCCCTTATGGAAGAAACTTATGCAATGGCTAAAAAAATAATTTCAAATTCTAAGTCTGCAACTAGATACGCAAAGGAAGCAATGAACGTGGGAATAGAAACAGATATTGAGACAGGCATTGGAGTTGAAGTGAATTTGTTTGGCCTATGCTTTGCTCACCAAGATCAAAAAGAAGGCATGGGTGCCTTTATTGAAAAAAGACGACCAAATTTTAAATAAAGCACTTGATATTTTTAAGACAATAAAGTATAATAAGATTATTAGAGCAACATTTAAGTTAAAAATATGTCAATGAAATTGTAAGACAAAAAATTTAAGGGAGTGAAGTCATGAATTTTCAACTAAGCAAGGAACATGAAATGGCTAGACAGTTGTTCAGAAACTTTTCTGTTGATGAAGTAGAGCCATTAGCACAAGAAATTGATGAGGAAGAAAGATTTCCCGTAGAAACAGTAGAAAAAATGAGTAAATACGGTTTCATGGGTATACCCTTTCCGAAAGAATATGGAGGACAAGGCTGCGATTATTTAACATATGCAATGGCAGTTGAGGAGTTATCCAAAGTTTGTGGAACTACAGGAGTTATCGTATCAGCCCATACTTCCCTTTGTTGCGGTCCTATATTCGAGTATGGAACTGAAGAACAAAAAAAGAAATACCTAACAAAAGTAGCATCAGGTGAGTGGTTAGGGGCCTTTGGACTTACTGAGCCGGGAGCAGGAACTGATGCAGCAGGTCAGCAAACTAAAGCAGTATTAGACGGCGATAACTATATATTAAACGGTACTAAAATATTTATTACAAATGGAGCCTATGCAGATTGTTATATAGTAATGGCCATGACTGACAAATCTAAAGGCACGCGAGGAATATCTGCATTTATAGTAGAAAAAGACTTCCCGGGCTTTTCAATAGGAAAGATAGAAGATAAAATGGGTATTAGAGGCTCATCTACTTCAGAACTAGTTTTTGAAGACTGTATCGTACCTAAAGAAAATTTACTTGGTAAAGAAGGACAAGGATTCAGAATAGCAATGCAAACTCTTGATGCAGGAAGAATAGGGATTGCTGCACAAGCTTTGGGAATTGCACAAGGTGCTATAGATGAAACTGTTAAATACGTTAAAGAAAGAAAGCAGTTCGGTAGAGCTATAGCTAAATTCCAAAATACCCAGTTCCAATTAGCTGATATGCAGGCTAAAGTTGATGCAGCTAGGTTGTTGGTTTATAGAGCTGCGTGTAACAAAGATGCAGGAAAGCCATACAGTGTAGACGCGGCAATGGCTAAGTTGTTTGCAGCAGAAACGGCAATGGAAGTTACGACTAAGGCTGTTCAATTACACGGTGGATATGGTTATACGAGAGACTATCCTGTTGAAAGAATGATGAGAGATGCTAAGATAACTGAAATTTATGAAGGAACTTCAGAAGTTCAAAAAATGGTTATCAGTGCAAATATGTTGAAATAGGGAGGCAGAGACAGTGAATATAGTAGTATGTATAAAGCAAGTGCCTGATACAACAGAAGTTAGAATAGATCCAAAAACTAACACTTTAATAAGAGAAGGTGTACCTAGTATAATAAATCCTGACGATAAGGCAGGTTTGGAAGCAGCACTTAGATTAAAAGATGAATACGGAGCTCATGTAACAGTTTTAACAATGGGTATTCCTAATGCTGAAGTTGCATTAAGAGAAAGTTTAGCAATGGGCGCCGACGAAGCAATATTAATAACAGATAGAGCTTTTGGAGGAGCTGATACATTAGCAACTTCAACAACAATTGCAGCAGCATTAAAAAACCTTGATTATGATTTAATCATAACAGGGCGACAGGCAATAGACGGGGATACAGCACAGGTTGGACCTCAAATTGCAGAACACTTAGGCTTAGCAAATATAAGCTATGCTGAAGATATTAAAATAGATGGAGATCATATTATTGTTAAAAGACAATATGAAGATAGATATCATACATTAAAAACAAAATTACCTTGTCTAATTACAGCATTGACAGAATTAAATAAACCTCGCTATATGACACCTGGCGGAATCTTTGATGCATATAGAGAGAAAGAAGTTAAAGTTTGGAACTTAAAAGATGTTGAGGTTGATCAAGCTTGTATAGGTTTAAAAGGTTCTCCTACTAAGGTTGTAAAATCATTTACTAAGGGTGCAAAAGCCGCTGGTAAAGTATTTAACTTAGATCCGCAAGAATCGGCTGAACTAATAGTTGATAAAATGAAAGAGAAATTTATAATATAGTAGGAGGAGGATAAGATGAATATTTCTGAGTATAAAGGTGTATTTGTTTTTGCTGAACAAAGAGACCAAAAAGTACAAAAAGTAGCCTACGAACTGATAGGTAAGGCAAAAGAATTAGCAAAAGATTTAGACACTACCGTAACAGCTGTATTGTTAGGTCACAATATGCAGGAAGAAGCAAAGAAATTATGCTTTGCTGGAGCGGATAATGTAATATATGCAGATCATGAATTATTAGATGAATACATGACAGAGCCATATACTTATACATTACATCAAATTTTCGGAGAAAAAAAGCCTGAAATAGTTCTTTACGGAGCATCAGCTATAGGTAGAGATGTGGCTCCGAGAGTATCAGCAAGATTAAAAACTGGTTTAACGGCAGATTGTACAAGTTTGGATATTAGAGCAGATAAAGATAATCCGGAACAGTTAAATCTTGCTATGACAAGACCTGCATTCGGCGGAAACTTAATGGCTACAATCGTAATTGGAAATCATAGACCTCAGATGGCTACAGTAAGACCAGGAGTTATGCAAAGAGCTGCGTATTCTGAGGAGAATAAGGTAAATATCGAAGAATATAAAATAGATATTCCTGCTGATAGAAAAAATGTTGAAATCTTAGATGTAACAAGAATAATTCAGCAGAGAATGAACGTTGAGGATGCAAAAGTATTAGTATCCGGCGGTAGAGGAATGCATGGTCCTGATAATTATCCAATGCTTGAGGAATTAGCAGATCTGCTTGGAGGAACAATATCTGCATCAAGAGCAGCCGTTGATTCAGGCTGGGTACCTAAAGACAGACAAGTAGGGCAGACAGGAAAGACTGTTAGACCAAATCTATATATAGCTTGTGGTATTTCAGGGGCAATTCAGCACTTGGCAGGTATGGAAGAATCCGATTTCATAATAGCAATTAACAAAGATGAATCGGCTCCTATATTTGAAGTAGCAGACGTTGGCATAGTAGGGGATATATTTAAAGTAGTTCCATTGTTGATTGAAGAATTAAAAAAGGAACAAGCTGCTAAAGCCTAATGTTATTTAATGGAAAATTATAGAACATAAAAAATTGGTGGATAAAATCCACCAATTTTTT
>JAAYRW010000044.1 GCA_012518555.1 Tissierellia bacterium | reverse complement strand
GATACTGTTGATGTCCTTGGGTGTCCCTCAGACGGTCCGTAAATTTTCAATCCTTCAATTTTTCCTAATTCAGTTCTTAGCCTTTTGGCCATAGGTTCTTCATAAGCGTCAATAGCCATCATTCCTGCTACTATGTATCTTCTTCTGCCGGAAAGTCCATTTAATTCCTCAGTGAAGTATTCTTCATGTTTCTTACCTATATCTGCTATAAATTCCACAGCTTCTGCAGCACCGGCAGCCAGCTCCATAGCAGGAGTTCCAGTTTCAAACTTAAATGGCATTTCAGTATTATCATTGGCCATAACCCTGATTGATTTTACTTTTTCGCCAACTTCCCTCTTTACATAAAGAATTCCAATATGTGGTCCAAAGAACTTATAGGCGGAGCAAAGGAGAAAATCAGTATCAATTTCCTTAACATCGATCCAGCGGTGTGGAGCATAGTGTACTGCATCGACTACAGTTAAAGCCCCATATTTATGAGCTTCCTCTATACACTTCTTAACATCTGTAATTGTTCCACATGCATTTGAGGCCCAGTTTATTGCAACCACCTTTGTTTTGTTAGATAATTTAGATTTGAAATCTTCAAAATCAAGGGTAGATGTTTCCGGATGGATTTTAGCACTTTTTACCACAATTCCAAAGTCCTCCAATGTTCTCCATGGTGATCTATTTCCTTCATGATCTAAGTCAGTAATCAGTACTTCATCTCCAGGCTTCATTGTCCTAACAAGACCCAGTGCTAGTTTAAAATTATTGGTAGAAGAGTTTTCGCCAAAGACTACTTCTTCTGGTGAGCAATTTAGAAAATCTGCGAAGGCTTCTCTCGCTTCCCAATATAATTGATCGCTTTCTTGCGATGTTACATATGCGCCGTAGGCATTTGCATTATGATAATACAAATAGTCGTTAATTTTATTTACCACTCTTACTGGTACCTGGGTTCCACCAGGACCATCTAAAAATGCGGCTGCATTTCCATTTACGGTTTTACATAGGCATGGAAACTGTTCTCTTACATAATCAATATTAAACTTAAAATCTTTCATTTGTCCCTCCTTATGATTGGTAAAAACGTATTCATATTTCCTTTATTTTATCACTTGTTACAAATACTGTCAATTGTCTGAATTTAGATAAACATTACAAATCTTTATTTATAGGAGCTCTTATTCAATTTCCTTTTTCAAGATTCCAGACAGTATTTTTAACCCTGTTAGGGAAAATCCCACATACATATTAATACCGAATACAAATCCACCGAAGCCGTAGACCATAAGTCTTTTGAAATATTTTTCTCCAAAGGAATTAAACATTTGGTGGATTTTTTCTGGATTCATTTTTTCAATTTCTTCTTTGGCAATTTTGTGGAATTCAACGGATTTCAGCAAGCTATCTAAATTATTTTTTAAACTTTCAATACTTGCGTCTACAAACATATTAGCTATATATTTTTTAGATTCAGTATCAATAAAATTGAAATTAGAATCTATTGCTTCTTGAATTATTGACCCTATAATACTTTTGAATTCTTCTTCAGTGGCACTATCTTTGACAAACTTTTGTAAGATTTCTGAACTTGCTTTAGTAAATTCATTTTTGTCAATATAATAATCTAAGGTAATATTCTTGTGATAATCTATGTAGCTATCTACTAGGTCTTTTAATATATTATTAATATGGTTTTTATTAACTGTACTATATAGGATTTTTTCTATATCTTCATAAGAAAGATCGTAGAATACTTCCTTAAAACTTTTATCAGCAAATTTTTCAACAGATGAAATATATGCTGTAATTTTTTCATATACTTCCATATTATTTAAATCTACTGCAGAAGTAAATGCAACTACTTCCCCTTCGTATTTATCTAAAAAACTTTCTAAACTATCTATATAAAAGAAATTTAGCAAATCGGCTAATCTTTCATTTTTTATTTTTTCATAAATTTCACAAGATATATTGTAAAACTCGTCTAGGGCCTTTTCCTTGTGGATATTAAGAAAATCTCTAATAATTTTTTCAACTTCTTCCTCATTAAAAGCTATATACTTTTCATTATAGAATCTTTCACTTATTAAATCTTTCGTAATGTGAGCAATTTCATCTTTTTTAATATCTATAAACTTCGGTATTTTATCGCTTATTATTATATTCAGAAGTTCATCTACTATTTCATCTCCTCCTATAATGGAAAACATACTTTTTTCTAAGAAACTTGAGTTGTTTTTTAGTTCAGTTCTTAGTGATAAAGATAGTTTTTCTTTGTTTTTAAGCAAACTATTTGTAAATTTATTTAATAGAATATTAGTAATTTGGGGCATATTTCTATCTATATATACTATTAATTTTCCATTAAACAATTCACCAAATGTGTTATTTCTTGATTTATTAAGTATATTTAGAGAAGTTTCTGAACAATTATTTATTAAGTTTAAGCCTATTTTTTCAGAAATAGTATGTAAATCTTCATTACTTAAATTAAATACTTGGCTAAAAGTTTTACTAGTCAAACTATCGTATTTATCCTGGTAGTTAAGTAATTGATTTTTAAAATCCTTACCCTTTAATAGAGCAATATATCTATGGTAATATTTTATAAGTTGGTTTTTCAGGCTCTTACTTAATAAAGCTGGAGAAATCTTTGTACTAATAAGTTTATCTGAATTTATTAAATTATAAATGCTGTTAGTTAAATTTTCTCTGCTAGGCAATTCTTTATGAATTAAACTACTTAATTTGTCTGTATTTGCACTTATAGATGAAATTTTTATTTTAGATATTTTTCCATATAAATATTTGCTGAATATAGCTATATTATTTAGAGTTATATTTTTAAACAAACTATAAGAACTATTAACTGCAGCCCTTAAGTTTTTTCTAAAAAGTTTAATTAAGATCTTATTTTTTTCTATATTTTTTAAAAAACTATTTTTAATTTTATCTTTATGATTATTAAGCAAATCATCCATGCTCTTTTTACTAAGCAAAGTACTGTCTATGAAGCCAGCTGTATTTTCAGCAAAAACTTTCTGGTTTTTAACTATATAAGCTAAAGAAAAATTACGAAAAAAAGGTATTTTCGCCAGAAACTTATTTTCCTTGTAAGGTTTAAATATCATCTTAATTGCAATTACATTAGTTATGAAACCAACGAAAGAGTAGGTTAGCATATTTGCAATATTTACAGCTCCCGGCTGAAGAGGTGCATTTTGAAATACAGCTAAAATCAATCCTGCAATTACACCTAAAACCCCACCGAAAAACATAATAGGTTTTAACTCTCTTCCGATAAAGTCATTGGCAAACTCTACTACTTCATCATCACTAAGTTTATTTAAATTGTCTGAAACAATTCCCTTAATTGAACCTTTTAAAATTACTTCCTTATTATTTACTAGGTAGGTTCTCAGACTTTCGGCACTGTTTTTAGATAGGTGCTTTAAGTTTAATTTGTCTAATAGAAGCTGAAGTTTTAAATCCTTTAATTTTGAGGAATTTTCCTTATACTTACTATAGGAATTCTCCTTGATATGATCAAGGTCAAGGTTCTTCAATATATTTTGGCTAAAGTCAAAATCTTTAACTTTCTCATATGCCCAATTCTTTATAGCTACTTCATTAGTATATAATTGGTCTTTAATAAATCTTCCTACTTTATTGGTAAAGTCCGGCGATACTTCATCAAAGCTAATTGTTTTTAATTTGTTTACAATGTAAGCTGTAGATTTATCTTTTAAAAATTTATTAGGTAATTGTGACTTTTCTATAGAAAAATTAATTTGAGATAAAATATCTTTTATATAGATTTCAGATATATTTACTAGGTTATTCTTAATATAAGAAGTTAATAAATGGCTAGCCTTTTCGTCTAAATTACTGTTTTCCGCTAGAATAAAAATATCTTTTATAGCTATGTTTAAACTTTCAATTATTTTATCGCTAATACTTTCACTCAATGTTTCCGGATTTATTTGTTTAATAAAGAAAATAATTTTGTGGGAAAAATGCCCTTTATTAAGTTTATTAAAGTATATCTTTTTAATAAGGGATAGAAACTTAGCCTTTATATTATTAGTCTTTACTAGCTGGTCAATAGATTCTTCAATAATTTTGTCTATAAGCAGGCTGTTATTTTCCACGAGAATTATTACTTTATCTAAAATATAGGGTAAAGTTTTAGATAAATAGTTTTTTAGATTCTCTTCAAAGGATTTATCCAAAAGTGACAATAAACTTATATCTAAAGTTTTGCCGTAAGCAAATATAGATTGGCAAAAATCATTAATATATCCTTGACCTCTTTTGTTTATAAATGTTGTTAATGTTGTAAACGCTTCATTGTCAAGTTTTACAATATCTTTTATTTGTTTATTGTAAAAAACACTCAGGGATTCATTAATACCATCATCAATAGCTGTTAATTTTATAAGTTCACAGAAGGAAGGATCTTTCAGTGAAAATTCTACAAATTGGTATACTATACTTTCTGGAATTCCATTTAAAAGATCGGAAAGTTTTAAATTGTTTTGACCCCATAAATCTTCTAATGCTTTTTCCAATATATTTGTATTTTCCAAAAAATCAAGGGTAGAAATATAGAGTGAATCAACAATTTTAGTAGATTGAGTATTAGTAATTAAATCTTTTAAATTAATGTTACTAACTATAAAGGCAACTATAGTATTTAAATCTTGGTCGATAATTTTCTTAACGAATTTGTCTGTAGCTTTCATTGTTAAATCAATCTTGTCTATATCTGAAAACTTATTTGAACCTACTGTTTTATAAAGACTTTCACGAAAAAAGTTTTCAGTAAGTTTTTCGAAATTTATTTTAAATTCTTTACTATTCAAAATTTCATGAAGTCTTTCTTGGGTTATTATGTCCTTTTCAATCATGGAACTTAAATTTTCTATAAATTCATTACGGCTTTTCTTAATTACTCCTCCTAATTTTAAAGGAGTATATTCTTTAAAAAGCATATTTATGGCGTATTCATTCGTTATATAGCCGGAGGCACCGCCTAAAATTCCCTGAACTAGGTAATTTAATATTATTTTATTCATGTTTTTCCCTTTCTAAGCTATAGGAAATTATAGCACAGATTGAAGATTAAGTGTATTAGGGTATATTATTTTACATTCTTGAAAAATAATTCAGTGGATATATTTTCTTAAGCAGCTTGCACTGCCAATGATATTTGTTAATCAAGTAACATAAATTTGCATATTTCACCAATCCTACAAAGACTAATTCTGTCAAATTAGGGTATCCCTGTATCTGTGTAAAATTATATTGATTTATGTAAGAATCTAATGTAAAATAGAATAAATAAGCACACCTATAGGAGGAATAAAGTTAATGAAAACGTACAGCTCAGACAAAATTAGAAACGTAGCCTTACTTGGCCACAGTAGCTGTGGCAAAACTACAATTACAGAAGCTTTTTTGTTTAATACTAAAGTAACAAACAGAATGGGTAAAGTAGAAGATGGAAATACAGTATCCGATTTTGATAAAGAAGAGAAAGAACGTCAAGTCTCTATAGGAACATCGGTAATACCCATTGAGTATGAAAACACAAAAATAAATTTCTTGGATACTCCAGGATACTTTGACTTCGTAGGAGAAGTTTGCGGTGCACTAAGAGTTGTAGATGGTGCCGTATTAGTTATAGATGCTAGCTCCGGAATAGAAGTAGGTACCGAGAAGTCATGGAAATACTTAGAAGAAAGAAATTTACCGAGAATTATTTGCATTAATAAATTAGATAAAGAAAATATAAAATTTGATGAATTACTTGATAAAATAAGAGAACAATTCGGTAAGAAAGTAGTTCCTTTTGCACTTCCCATCGGAAAGGGAGAAAATATAGACGGCTACATGGATATATTAAAAGGTCAAAGTTATATAGACTCAAAACCTGTTGAAACATTCCCAGATACGGCTGAAAAAGCTGAAAATTTAAAAGAAATTTTAATGGAAGCCGTTGCTGAAACCGATGAAGTGTTGTTAGAAAAATACTTTGAGGGAGAAGAATTTACCGAAGAAGAAATAAATAATGGATTAAGTAAAGCAGTTCTTGAAGGTGAACTGGTTCCTGTTGTTATTAGCTCTGCAACCAAAGGTTTAGGAACTGAAATGCTATTAGATACAGTAGTTGAATATTTACCATGTGCAGAAAAGTCCCTTGAAGTAACAGGAATGAATAACGATAAAGAAGAAGTAAGAGAAGGCTTACCTACAGAACCAATGTCAGCATTTATATTCAAAACTATCGTTGACCCCTTTGTTGGCAAGATATCCTTATTCAGAGTTATGTCAGGAACCATTAAGAAAGATATGGACATTTACAATGCTAGTAGTAGCGAAAGTGAAAGAATAGGAAGTGTTTTCGTTATAAGAGGAAAAGACCAGCTAGAAGTTTCAGAATTAGTAGCAGGAGATATTGGAGCTACTTCTAAGTTGCAACATTTTAAAACTGGAGATACTATTTCCTTAAAATCTAACCCTATTGTCTATGATGAAATTGATTTTCCGAAACCATGCTACTTCATGGCTGTTACAGGCAAAACAAAAGACAGTGATGAAAGAATCGGAACGGGACTTCAAAGACTTAACGAAGAAGATCCAACCTTTACAATGGAAAGAAATGTCGAAACGAAAGAATTAGTACTAGGTGGACAAGGAAATATTCAGCTATCTGTTATTGCAAGTAAGTTAAAAAATAACTTCAAGGTAGAAGTTGATCTTAATAATCCAAAAGTTGCCTATAGAGAAACTATTAAAGGTAAGTCCGACGTTCAAGGTAGACATAAAAAACAATCAGGAGGCGCCGGACAATATGGAGATGTTCATATTAGATTTGAGCCTTCACAAGAAGAATTTGAGTTTGCTGAAGAAATATTTGGAGGAGCAGTTCCGAGAAACTATATTCCTGCAGTTGAAAAAGGACTTATCGAATGTCTTGAAAAAGGTGTATTGGCAGGTTGTAAGGTAGTTAACATTAAAGCGACCTTGTATGATGGTTCTTATCATGATGTTGACTCCAACGAAATGGCCTTTAAAATAGCAGCCTCCCTAGCCTTCAAAAAAGGCATGATGGAAGCAAATCCTATATTACTTGAACCTATTGCCAAGGTAGAAATTAATATTCCCGATGAATATATGGGAGATATTATGGGGGATATGAATAAGAGAAGGGGCAGAATTTTAGGAATGGAACAACTGGCAGATGGAAGTCAGTTAGTAATGGCAGAAGCTCCTTTAGCAGAAATGTACACATATGCTATAGAACTTAAGTCCATGACCCAAGCACGAGGCTCCTTTACTATGGAATTTTTAAGATATGAAGAAATGCCAGCTAACTTAGCAGAAAAAGTAATTGAAGAATATAAGGCAAACGAAAATTAATTATACAACTTTAAAATAAATTTTGACAATTAATCTATGCCTCTCGTCAATAATGGCGAGAGGTGTTTTCATAATCATATGTAGTAGTATTTGAGCTTTACCTATTTGGCGGTTAGAAAAAGCATGTTATTTCACACAGAAATATGGGTATAAAACAAATGATCTATTAGGGAGGTGATGCTCATATGAAATTAAGAAGAACTGGAATTATTTTGATAACTTTATTAATGCTAAGTTCTATAGCCCTTGGAACAGAAGTTAATACAGCCGATAAAGCATATGTGGTTCCAATAACTGGCGAAATAAATAGAGCAACAAATTATTTTGTTAAAAATACAATTGAAGAAATAGAGGACCAAGGGGCAAAAGCTATAATTTTTGAAATAGATACTTATGGTGGATTTATTGATCAGGCTCAACAAATAAAGGATTCCATAATAAGTACAGATATTCCAACTATCTCATTTGTAAATAACAATGCTCAATCAGCAGGAGTCCTTATCACTATAGCGAGCCAAAGAGTAGTTATGTCAAAAAATGCTACTATTGGATCTGCAGAAACTATTCCAAACACGGAAAAAGCATTGTCTATGTGGAGAGCTATATTAAGAGACACTGCCCAGTATAGAGATAGAAACTCTGATATAGTTGAAGCCATGGCAGATAAGGATACTGAAATAGAAGGTGTTACAGAAATAGGAAAATTGATTAATTTGACTAGCAGTGAAGCTCTAGAATATGGTATAGCTGATTTTCTAGCCAATGATTACGAAAGCATACTAGATAATTTTAATATTAAAGCAAGTGAAATCGTAAAAGTTGAAGAAGGATTTCAAGTTAAGCTTGCAAAAGCTATTTCAAGTTCTACTTTAAGCACCTTATTATTAGCAGTAGGACTTATTGGTCTTGTAGTGGAAATATTTACTCCTGGTTTTGGCCTGGGAGGTATAGCAAGTATAATTGCCTTTGGTTTATATTTTGGAGGCAATATCTTAGCTGGTAATTCTAATTGGATATCCCTAACGTTCTTTGTAATAGGGTTAATCCTAATAGTTATTGAGGGCATGGTACCTGGATTTGGCCTACCTGGTATTTCCGGTATAATAGCAATAGTCGTAGGGATAATAATGGCAATGGATAATTTGCGTTCAGCCGTATTATCACTAAGTATAGCCATAGTGTTGACAACAATTGTAATAATAATATTTGTAAAATTAGGTTATCGGAGTAAAATCTTTAGTAATGTAATTTTAAGCAATAAATTGATTAAGGATAGGGGATATATTCCTTCTGAAGATATGGAACACTTATTAGGTGAAGAAGGCATTGCCTTATCTGAACTTAGACCTTCTGGCTTTATTGAAATAGGAGGCAACAAATACGACGCCTTGTCAGATGGTGGTTTTATAGTTAGAAATGATAAGATAAAAGTAGTAAAAGTTGAAGGATCAAAAATATTCGTAAGGAGGATTTAATATGGATCTATTTTTTACCGGAGGATTAGCAATTCTCATAATTATACTGTTAGTTTTGTTTTTTACATTTGTACCCGTTGGTTTATGGATTACTGCATTCTTTTCTGGAGTTAAAATCAAGATATCTACTCTTATTGGAATGAGGCTTAGAAGAGTAGTGCCAAGCAGGATAGTAAACCCTATGATTAAAGCAACAAAGGCAGGTCTTGATATAAACATTGATGAATTAGAAGCCCATTACTTAGCAGGTGGTAATGTAAATACACTTGTAGATGCTTTAATAGCAGCACAAAGAGCTAATATACCCTTGGTGTTTGAAAGAGCAGCAGCTATCGATTTAGCAGGTAGAAATGTATTAGAAGCAGTTCAAGTAAGTG
>JAAYRW010000003.1 GCA_012518555.1 Tissierellia bacterium | reverse complement strand
TCGATAAAAATAAATATTGATTAATATTTTAAACAAGAGCTGACTCAAAAATAAAAGGGTCAGCTCCTATAATTTTTTGTAAAAATTATAGACAGATTATAACCTATAATAGCTAGGTTTAAGGTTGCATTCCAATATTACATAGGCAAGTGTTATCATAGTAAAATATTCGAAACCATGTTATAATGGTACTAAAGTTTCAGACACAGTTCTGTAATGGATTTGATTATTTTATACAGTGGTGAAAAATATATATTGAAAGTAGGTTGGTGCAATATGAAAACATATGAATTTGAAATAATAGAAACGCTACAAAAGATAGTGTCAGTAAGTGCAAATAATGAAAGAGAGGCCTATAATAAAGTATTTAATATGTATACTAACGGTGAAGTTACATTAGATGCAGAAGATTTTTTAGAAACTGAAATAAATTATATTGGATCTGATAATTATTAAAATTTTTAATGAATCGATCGAGTATATTAATAGGAATAGCAGATTAACTTTTTAAGTTATGAAGTATTTAAAGCAAGAGAGTGTAGAGGTGTTATTCCTCATAAACGTATTTATTGATATAAATATTTATTAGAGAGGAAATCTATTGCGAAAGGGTGGAGCTATGGAGAGGAAAATAAGAAATTTATATTGTCCCAAATGTGGTGAAGAAATGGAAGAAGGATATGTTCATTCGCGTAAACAAATATTGTGGTCTGAAGATGGGAAATCGAGGCTTTATGACCTATATGATGAAAATTTAGTTCCTATGGGAGTTAGAAGGTCTAACAAGGTTCCCGGTTTAAGATGTAAGGAATGTAAGCTTGTCTTATTTGAGTATGAAAGATAGATAGGGTACTGGAAAATCCAATAGCCCTATCTTTCTATTTCTATTTAAAAAAACCAAATAGGAGGACTTGGTTCATAATATTCTGTTCTTGTAGGAGTTCTTATATATTCGCATATAGGCTCAGGAGATGTGATACGTCTCAAGTTGACATTGTATACAGTTCTAACATCTTCATATATAGGAATGTTTACAAGATTAAGGCTGTGGTATCCAAAAGCATCTATAAGTGCAAAGTAGCGATGCTCAGGCCATTCACTTATAGTTAATTCTATAATGGGAATTCTGCCGTTTTCATCCGTAGAATAACTTTCAATTAATCGGGATAATGCTCTTTCCGCAAATTCTCCTAGTATTATTAATTCGAAAACTTCAATATGGACGTTAGGGACAGGCATACCGGTTAGATCATCTGTAACGGTTATTTCTAAATAACCGGTTTCTTCATTAGAATTTAAATTATTATTCATATTTAATGTATTTGCTTTCATATATTTGTTATTCACATTTAGTTTGTTCATAGTTTGTGCACCACCTTCATTATTTAATTAATTTTATGTTTCTTTATATGTAAATTCATGGTTTAGTTGTCTTTATAGGAAAGTTGTTTATAGACTTAGTTAGGCAAAAAGTTATGGTAGGGGTAAAATAATTGTAGACAAAAGTTAAGAGGGAATTTGAAAAAAATTAAAATAAAGTATATACTATATGCAAACAAGAAATTTATGGATAATAAGGAGGCGAAATGAAGTATCAATTTATTTGTTATACGAAATGCAGCACTTGCAGGAAGGCTAAAAAATGGTTAGAAGAAAATAATATTCAATTTGAAGAAAGGCCTATCAAAGAAGATAATCCAACAGAAAGCGAACTTAAGGAATGGTTTGAGAAAAGTGGATATCCACTAAAAAGATTTTTTAATACAAGTGGGGCCTTGTATAGAGAAATGAAATTAAAGGATAAGTTAAAGGAAATGTCTGAAGAAGAACAAATAAAGCTTTTGTCAACTGATGGAATGTTGGTAAAAAGACCACTACTTATTGGAGAAGAAACTGTACTGGTGGGTTTCAAGGAGGATGAGTGGAAAAGAATAAAGGCTGGAATTGGAGGAGAGTAATGTCAACTAGTATAACTGAAGCAAGAAATAAGGCAGGAAGTTATTTTAAAGAAGGATATAATTGTGCCGAGTCTATATTTTTAACATTTAGTGAATATTTTGCTAATGAAATAAGTTCTGACGCAGTAAAACTTTTTACTGGCTTTGGTGGAGGTGTAGGCGAAGCTGGATGTATGTGTGGAGCCTTAACAGGATCTATAGCAATACTCGGTATGCTTGAGGGAAGAACTTCAAACAAAGAGAGTCGATTAAATGCATATAAAGTTTCAAATGAATTTCATAATAAGTTTAGAGATAAATTTAGTGGAACTTGTTGTCGTGTTTTAAGTAGAGGTAAAGAATTTGGAAGCAAGGAACATTCAACAAATTGCTTAAAAATAACAGGTAATACAGCTAAAATGCTAATGGAATTCATTGAAGAAAAAGATTTAATTAAAAGTGTTGAAAGGAGCAAGGCATAGATTGAAGTACTTAATACTTATGGGAAGTCCTCGTAAAAAGGGTAATACATATGAATTAGTTAAAGCTTTTATGGAGGAGCTAGAAAGAAACAATAAGCAGTGCGATTTATTATGGCTTTATGATAAAGATATTAAAGCCTGTATAGCTTGTCGTAGTTGTCAGAAAGATTGGGAAATTTTTGGCTGTTCAATTAAGGATGATGGCCAGGAGATATTTGACAAAATATTAGAAAGTGATGTAATTATTTTAGCAACTCCTATTTACTCCTGGTATTGTACGCCTCCCATGAAGTCTACCCTAGATCGTATGGTTTATGGAATGAACAAGTATTACGGTGATGAAATGGGACCCTCTCTATGGAAGGGTAAAAGATTGGCTCTTATTGCCACTTGTGGTTATAGGCCTGAAAAAGGAAGCGATTTATTTGAGGAAGGAATGAAACGCTACTGTAAACATTCACAATTGAAGTATTCTGGAATATTAGTAGAAAGACACTTAGGATATAATACGGAATTTATTAGCGATGAAAAAATTAATAACGCTAAATTATTCGCTAAAAGATTAATTGAATTATAAAAAGAGCTAGGTGAGAATATTGTTGGAGGATGCCCATGATTAATAATGAAGATTTAGCCTATTTAAAGGAACAACTGGGATTTTGGGATAAATTAAGCCAAAAAGAAAAACAACTTTTGGTAAGTAATGTTTATTCCATAAATTACAAGAAGGGAGAAAATCTGCACGGTAGAGATAAGGATTGTGTAGGACATATTTTAGTAAAATCAGGTGAATTAAGAGTATATATTTTATCTGAAGAAGGAAGAGATATTACTTTGTATCGTTTGACGCCGGGAGAGACTTGTGTTTTATCTGCTTCCTGTGTTATGAACTATATATCTTTTGATGTTTTAATTGATGCAGAGCAGGATACAGAAGTTCTCTTGTTAAATATTGGAGCTTTTGGAATGTTGAAAGAGGGTAATATTCACGTGGAAAATTATGCTTACAAAGTTGCAGCTGATAGATTTTCTGATATAATGTGGGCAATGGAACAAATATTGTTCGCCAGTTTCGATAAAAGACTTGCAGTATTTTTGTACGATGAATCTGCAAGAAATAAGTCAAATAAAATTAATCTTACTCATGAACAAATAGCAAAATATGTAGGAAGTGCTAGAGAAGTTGTTTCTCGTACTTTAAAAAACTTCGAGTCTCAGGGTATTCTTAAATTATCGAGAGGAAATTTAAATATAATTAATAAAGAAAAGTTAAGAGAGTTAATTTAAGAAGAGAAAAGAATTAAGGTAAGATAGTTCCGCTACAATTGTCAAAAACTTAACCTTAATTTTATAGGAAGAGGTGAAATATGACCTTACAGCAATTGAAATATTTAATTGAAGTTGCGGACAAAGGCTCCATAAATAAAGCTGCAAGGAGCTTATATATTTCTCAACCAAGTCTTTCTAATGCAATAAAGGATATTGAAAATGAAATACAAATCAATATATTCAATAGAACTAGCAAGGGTATAACTGTTACATTGGAAGGTGCGGAAT
This sequence comes from Tissierellia bacterium, assembly GCA_012518555.1. Taxonomy (GTDB): domain Bacteria; phylum Bacillota; class Clostridia; order Tissierellales; family Sedimentibacteraceae; genus Sedimentibacter. Next base: position 4,019 of record JAAYRW010000003.1, on the reverse strand, counting down.
TCTTAGTTTATGCAAGGGAAATAGTGAGACAAGCCCAGTTGTTAGAAGAGAAGTATAAAGGCAAGAAACCTTCTAAGCTAGAGTTTAGTGTTTCAACCCAGCATTGTGCTTTCACTGTACTTACTTTTTGTCAACTAATTAAAAAGTACGGAAATGATAGTTATGAGTTTAATCTAAAAGAGGGAAAGCCCTTCGATGTTATTGATGACGTTAAAAATTATAGAAGCGCAGTGGGAATTATTTATGTCAATGAATTTAATGAAAATGCTGTAAAAAGGAAGATCAATGAGGCAAACTTAGAGTTTGAAGAATTGTTTACAGCAAAGCCACATATTTTAGTTAGTTCTAATCACGCTCTTACTAAAAAGAAAAGGGTAAAATTAAAAGATTTGGAGGAATATCCTTGTTTGTCCTTTGAGCAAGATGAATATAATTTATTTTATTTTTCGGAGGAAATATTAAGTAGTTTACTTCACAAAAAAAGCATCAAGGTTAGCGAAAGGGCTACATTATTTACTGTTATGACTGAGTTAAACGGATTTACCGTATCTACGGGAATAATAAGCCAAAGGCTTAAAAAACAAGGTATTGTACCTATTGATTTGGAAATTGATAACTTAGTAAAGATAGGAACGGTAGTTAATAGAAATTCAAAACTAAGCAAAGTGGGAAAATCCTTCATAGAAGAATTGAGAAGTTGTTTATATAGCATGTCATAGTTTGAAACTATAACATGCTATATTTTTTATGTATTAGACCAAGGTTGAGTGGTGCTATATACTTTAGTAAGGAAAACACGCTTTGATTAGTCTAATAATTAACAAACAATCATTTATAACAATGACATTTGCTTGAAAATAATATAGAAGAACAAGCAGAGAGTTTTTTGTAGGGAGGTGGTTATAATGGCGCATTTCACTTGACCATAGCAATTCAATTAAAACTACTTTAAGGAGGGAGAAATGGACAAGAATAAGTTTTTTAAACTATTTATTGTAGGAGTTTTGATTTTAAGTTTTGTGTTAACCGGATGCTCAAGTCCTACTAGTCCTGCCACACCTGCAGCTACCGAGACTGCAGAAAAAACTGCGCAGGAATATATTGACCAACTTCCGGAAGAGTGGAAAGTTGGCCAGCCGCTTATAGCTTTAAATCAATGGGCCGAATCCAAACATGCAGCAGAAGGTACTAATTGTTGGACATGTCATGGACCTGATCCGGAAAATATGAAGAAACCATCTGCAGCAACATGCGGAACATGTCACACTCAAGAATTTGAAGATTTTTCTAAAAGCACCCATGCTACAGCCGTAGTACATGCTATGTCCAAAGATAAAACTGTTTATAATGGAGTAGAAGTAGAGTATAAATGGCAGGCCTATGATGAAGGCGGACCAGATCATTGGGGATGTGCAAATTGTCACAGTGTAGGTGAAATAAGTGAAGAAGATGGATCATTAGGGGATTGTGCAACATGTCACGGTAACCATGCATTCAGTTTAGAGCAAGCAAGAGATCCGGAAACGTGTAGTGCTTGCCACGCTGGTCCCGGACACCCACAGGCTGAATCTTGGACTGCATCCAGACATGGTATTACATGGAATACTCTAGGAAAAGACTATGACCTATCAGGTACAACTGAAGAGTTCTGGGCAAGACAAGAAATTGATCCTATGCCGGCACCTACTTGCCAATCCTGTCATATGCCGGAAGGTACACACTATACATCTCATGGAATGGCTCATACTTTAGGTGGAGACCGTGCGGAAGATTATGAAGAACAAGTAAACTTTATGGTTGAAAACAGCTGTACTAATTGCCACTCAGAAAAATATGCAAGAGAATGGTTAGGAAAAGCAGATGAAATGGCTACTTATTCTAAAGCTAGAATCAGAGAAGCTAAGAAAATGCTTGAAGAATTAAGGGCAGATGGATTAATTCGAGACACAATGGAAGTTACAAATGCCCATCCGATTGCAGGACAACTTTCTGCCGCGGATAGTTTATGGTTTAGAGCAAACATGGCTACTAATAGAGCATTCAAGGGTGCATACCACATGAGCACTCAATGGGCAGGACGCCAAGGTTGGACAGATCAGTCTTTTGATTTAATGGAGTTTAGAAGTGAACTTGAAAGATTAAGAGCTGATGCAGAAAGAGACCAAAGAATTAAAGAGCTTGAGGAAATGTTAAACATAACAGAATAACAATGTATTTTTGTCATTCTGAAAGGAAGTCGAAGAATCTCATAGGGAGCCTTCACTTCCTTCAGGATGACCTATAAAGGGAGAGCGACTATGCTAAAGAAATTTACAAACTTTTTATTTAGCCTAAAATTTGGAATAATTCTGTTCCTAATAATAGCTGTATATTCAATAATAGGTACAGTTATACCACAAGGAATGGATGTGGGATTTTATTTGGAGCAATATAGAACCTTTGGTAGTCTGATGGTTTTTCTGCAATTTGATAATGTATATAGTTCTGTTATTTACTTGGCTATAGTATTTGTTTTTATAATTAATTTGCTAGGTTGTACTTTGAATATACTTCCAACCCAATTAAAGAGGATGAAAGAAACTTATGCTCCTAAAGTGGGAAAAAACTCTACGAATCTTTATGAGGACGGTATGGATCTTGAGAATGTTAAAGAAGTATTAAAAAAGAGAAAATTCAAAATTATTGACACTGAAGATGGTGCTTATGCCCTAAAACACAGTATAGGGCACCTAGGTTCATCGGTAACTCATTTAGGGATTATGGTAATAATTTTAGGCGCTGTTATAGGTAATATGTTTGTTATAGATGGATATATAACTTTAATACCCGGTGAAAGAGCTGACTTTAATGAATATGGCTATAGTTTTTACCTGGATGATTTTTATTTAGAGCTTAGAGAAGATGGCACAGTTGAACAGTACATCAGTGAGGTAATAGTTCATGAAGAAGGAAAAGAAGCCAGAGAAGAAAAACTATGGGTAAATAAGCCTCTTAACATGAATGGTATGTATTTTTATCAGTCTAATTATGGCTGGGCAAGCAAGATGCAAGTTAAATCTAAGGAAGGTCAGGTGCTTCAAGAAAACATATATAAGGGTAGTCGTCATGAATTTTATTTGCCAGAGGACCTTACAATATACCTCTATGGTTTCTTCCCTGATTTCAGCATGGATCATCACGGCAATCCAATTACAATATCACAGGAAATAAATAATCCTGCATATGCAGTAGTTCTTTACAATCATACTGGTTATGTAGATTCATATATAGTAGAGCCGGGGGAAGCAATAGAGTACAATGACATTAGAATTGAATTTGTTGATTCTGTATTGTATACAGGCTTAACCTACAGACAGGATTTTGGATACTATCCTGTATTGATTGGAAGTATAATCTTAACTTTAGGAATTTTGTTGTCATTTTACTTCTATCCTAAATATATATTACTTTCTCCTACTTCCATAGTACCGCTTACAAGACAAAATGTTTGGGGATTTACAGTAAATATAAAAAGAATATTGAAGGAAGAAAATAAAGGCAAGGAGGAATCATAATGGAAAATATAGTTTTCTTTGAAGAAGTAACATTTACAATTGCCTTGCTAATATACCTTGCAGCAACCATATTGTTTTTTGTATATCTTATAGGTCGTAAAGATAAGGTAGGCAAATATGCAACTAATGTAACAATAGCAGGTCTTGCTGTCCATACTTTATCTATGATTTTCAGAGTAATCGAAGCAGGGAGATTACCTTTTAGTAATCAGTTTGAATTTGCAAGTTCTTTTACCTGGGGTATAGTTTTAATCTTTATAATCATTCAATTCCGTTATAAGTTTACATCCTTGGGTGGATTTGTAATGCCTTTGGCATTTTTAATGATGATGTATGCCTCCATGCAATCAAAGAGCATAAACCCATTAATGCCTGCCTTGCAAAGTAATTGGCTTACAATACATGTAGGTACGGCGGTTATTTCTTACGGTTCCTTTGCAGTTGGTTGCGGATTAGCAGTTATGT
>JAAYRW010000167.1 GCA_012518555.1 Tissierellia bacterium | reverse complement strand
CTTAATCCCAATTCGATCACGATGTTGAGATAACCGTTAGTCATCTCGGGGATATATAATAAATAGGGATTCACCGAAAGCCGGGGAAGGAAATAAATCAGGCCGATAGCTAACAGAAGGCTAGAGAAAAGCCCACCGTTTCGCTCCCGGGGGGAGGCAATGGAGCCTACGGGAATGGCTAGAGCTAGGGCCAGGGTAAGGAACAGGGTCAATCGGCCCACATACCAAAAGAGCATACAGGCTCCCTCGGCCACCACCTCGCTTAAGGGCATCCCTGGATAGGTGAGGATGTGGAAAAGTTCCATTATTCCGATAATAAGAAACCCGAGACCCATAAAGAGATTGCGTCTTTGTTGTTCCCGAGGTGCCAAATACCAGGCTATAGCAAAAATTGACCATGTGATAGCCACACCTAGTAATTCCAAGCTGGAATGGTAAACGGTGAACAGGTAAGGCTGGTAGAGGGTGTAAAAGTCGTCGTGGAAAACCTGGAGGTAAATAAGCACCGCTAGACAGCAGCCGATGAGAAGACGCAAATTAGGCTGTTTCTTATAGTGGAAGACGCGCAAGAACGTGGCAGGGGTGATGGCGAACAAAAGAAAGCGATGACTAGATTGGAAATTCATAGCCGGCTCCTTCTGAGAGTGTTGCCCAATATGGAACAATGTTCCTTTCCTTGATTAATTATAACATACCATAATTAGGAATGCACTGAATTTTCCCACCCTGGCCCATTGGCGAAGGGAGGGTTTTTGTTTTGGGCCGGTTTTCTTCACCGGCGAACTTGAAGTACACGGTCAACAGCGGGAACCATCCTTCTTGGGTTGGGTCAAGGGGTCAGAAAGATTTCGTGGAGGTACTGATTCGGCGAAGGATAAGGTTTCCTTCATCAATACAAAGCTGGGAATAGGACTAATTCCCCTTTTTTTCAATCATTGACCAGGTTGGTCATCAATGATATAATCTAAGATGACCAGTGTGGTCAACAAGTCCGAGAATCAATTGAGAATGGTTGTGATGGCCATTTATCCGAAATTCTACAGCCTCGAACGGGAGAAACAAGAACGCATTATTAACGCGGCTCTAAAAGAATTTGCCAAAAATGGCTACGAAAAGGCATCGACCAATGAGATAGTCAAGGAGGCAGGAATCTCCAAGGGCTCCTTATTCAACTATTTCCATAGCAAGAAGGAATTATATTTGTTTTTGCTTGGTTATGCCGCCCAGATGGTGGAAAAGATCTACGCTGAAGTCGATTGGGATGAACGGGATTGTTTTCAAAGATTAAGGCAAATAGGGTTAGTCAAACTGAAGGTTTTCCAGCGGTTCCCCCAAGCCTTCAACTTCTTACTGGCCTTACAACAGGAAGATGCCCCCGAAGTCAAAGCCCATGTCCAGAGCTTCAGTAAGAATCTCATCAGCAGCGGTTTCGAAAAGGGATATCGCAATATCGACTGGACAAAATTTCGGGATGATGTCGATCGGGAGAAAATGCTCAACATCATTAACTGGACATTGCTAGGCATAGCCGAAGTCTATAGAGATAAAGTTGATTCCGTTGAAGATCTAGGCCCAGAAGTGCTTCGGGAAGCGGAAGAGTACTTCGAGATCTTGCGCCGATGCTTTTATAAAATGGAATAGATTGGTTCGGGAGGAAGGCGAGGATTAAAAAGTGCAAAACCTGCCGAGGTCTTATTCCATGGGCAGCCAGACCCCACCCGATGGGAATGGAGCGGCAGATAAGGGAGGTGGAGGGCCCCAG